>JASHYU010000060.1 GCA_030042855.1 Thermoplasmata archaeon | reverse complement strand
GGGTTCTACTACACGCTGCGGGCCCGCGCCGGGCTGGCGGGGCCGTCGAAGTAGATCGCGCGCTCGGTCAGGCCGCGGCCGACGTTCGCTCGCGGCCCCGCAGGATCAGGTGGCTGTCGCCGAACTCGTGGCCGAGGTAGCCCGCCGTGGACGCGACCCGATAGGCCCGGACGATCCGGTCGAGGCCGACCAGGGATCCGAGCAGGTCGAGATGGGTCGAGCTGGACTCGTGGAAGCCCGTGAGCAGCCCGTCCACGGACCGCGTCGGACGGCCGGGATGGAGATAGACCCGGGTGAACCCTCGCGCCGGTCGTAGCCCGCAGTCGTCGGTCGCCGACTCGAGCGCCCGGACCACGGTCGTCCCGAGGGCGAGGACCCGTCCCCCCGCGGGCCCGGGTCGCCCGGATCGCCACGACCGTCGCGGGCGGCACGTCGAACGGCTCGGGGAAGACCGGGGGGACGGACGGCCCCGCGTCGCCGGCTTCGAGGCTCGAGACCCCGCAGTGCAGGACGATCGAGGCGAAGCCGATCCCGGCGGCGCGGAGGCGGTCGACGAGGTGCGGGGTGAAGGGACGCGCCGCGCTGGGCATCTCCGCGCTCCCGGGCCACCGCGCGAACGCCGTCTGGTACGTCCCGAGCGGATACGACCGGGCGAGGTAGCCGTACCGGATGGGCTCGCCGAGCGACGACATGGCCGCCCGCAGATCGCCGTCGACGCGGACGAATCCGAGCCTTCGGATCCCCGGATACGGGGCGAGGTACCGGGCCGGGACGCCGCCGAGCTCGAGGGCGTCCCCGGGGGCGAGCGGCACGGGCCCGGGAATCGCGAAGCTCCGCCGTGGTTCGACGAGCCAGATGTCCCCGCCGTACGCGGTGGAGACGCTGACGCGGAAGTCCGCTCCTCGGGCCCGCGCCGGCAGGCTCGCCGCGAGGGTCGCGCTCTCGTTGACGACCACGAGGTCGCCGGGCTCGAGGAGCTCCGGGAGATCGGAGAACGAACGGTGGGACTCTCCCGTGGGCTCGCTCACGAGCAGCCGGATCCCGTCCCGCGCGACCCCGCGGTCCTCGGGAGTCCGGTCCGCTCCGGCGACGGAGGGGACGGGTGAGGAGGGGCCCGGCCCGGTCATGCCGGAACCTCCCAACGGTCGGACTGGGCCCGGAACCGCTGGCCGGTGATCGTTCTCGGGGGTTGGTGGAGGAGCCAGGCCCAGAACGGAAGCGTCACTTCGGGGGACGGACGGTCGGAGATGTCCTCGCCCGGGAACGCGGCCTGGTGCATCGCGGTCCGCAGGTCTCCCGGGTCGACGCTGACGACCGCGATGTTCCGGGTCCTCAGCTCCTGGGCGAGGGTTCGGCTAGCGAGGTCGAGGGCGGCCTTGCTCGCGCCGTACCCGCCCCAGCCCGGGTAGCCCCCGACCGCGGCGTCGCTGGTGATGTTGACGATCAGCCCGGCCGCCCGCTCGAGCGGCGGGAGAAACTCCTGCACGAGCGCGATCGGGGCGACGACGTTGACCCGGTAGACCCGCTCGAGATCCGCGAGAGGATACCGGTCGAGCCCGGGGAGCGGCGACGGGCCAAGCTCGCTCGCGTTGTTCACCAGGAGGTCGAGCCCCGCCTCGGGAGGAAGCAATTCCCGGAGCGCCCGGCGATGCTCCGGGTCCGTCACGTCGCCCGCCCGAGCCTGGACCTCCACGCCAAGTTCCCTCAGATCTCGGCGGACCCGATCGAGCTCGGGGGCGCTCCGGGCGGTCACGAGGAGATCGAACCCCTCGGCCGCGAGGAACCGCGCGATCGTAGCTCCGAGGCCCCGGGTGGCGCCCGTTACGAGGGCCGTGCGAGGCCCGCGGGCGGCCGCGATCATGGGAGCACCGGGCGCTCGCGGATGACGAACCGGCAGACCGGATCGCCGGCGACCACGCGATGCGAGACGACGACGCGCGCCCGCAGCATCGACTCGAACATCCGACGCTCGGTCTCGCACGCCTCGGGAAACCGCCCCGCGATCGCGAGGATCGGGCAGTTGTGCTCGACCATCTCGACGGTCCCCTTGCGCCGGGCACCGAGCTCGGCCATGTAGCCGCCTTCGGTCCGGATCTGAACGAGCTGCTCGACGCGGTCGGCGAGTCGACCGTCCCGGAGCCGGCTCGCGTTCCGGTCCTCGACCTCATGGGCACGCTGCGCGAGGAGCTCGGACACGGCCCCCCGCCCCAGGCGCTGCTCGACGAACGCAAGCGCGCAGAGCGACATCTCCGTGTACCCTTGGGGAAAGAGCGTGAGGGCCTTCGCCGCGAGCCGGAATTGGACCCGGGGCCGACCGACCTGACCGGCCCGGTACGACCGTTCGACCAAGCCCTCCGCCTCGAGCTTCTCCACGTGCCCGAGGGCGGCGACCTTCGAGATCCCGAGCTCGCTCGCGAGCTCACCGAGCGTCGCGTCGGGATGGCGCTTCAGGTGGACCAGGACACCGCGCTTCGGGGAGGAGTACCCCGACGCCCCCGGGCTCGTAGCGGACGAGGTCGACATCGTCCCCGGGACGGCTTGGGGAGTTTATACATTATTTCGTTAACAAATTGAAAGAACGACACGCACCTGCCGATGCCGCGCGCGGCGCGCCCGAGACCCGCGGAGGCTCAGACTTCGGCTCGGGCGCACGAAGGAGCTACCTAGGGTGCGGCCGTGGGGCGTGGGCCGCGCGATGAGGAGAACGGTGGGCTACGCTATCGCGGGCGTCGTGGCCGCCGTGGCCGTGATCCTCGTCCTGGCCCTCTATCCCGTCCCGCGGTCCCATCAGGCCTCGATATCGTTGCCGACGCCGGCCGAGATCTCGTCCGCGCTGTGCGGCACCACGATCCAGAACGAGAGCTTTCCCGGCTGGTTCTCGGGCACCGCCCACCTCCACTGGACCAGCAACGGCACGGAGGTCGGGCTATGGCTCAATCAGTCGTCGACCTCGAGCGAGCATTGGACCGTGCTGTACGTCGCGAGCGGTGTATCCGGGAGCACCTCGTTCACCGTGCGCGACTCCGTGCAGTACCGATTCACCGCCCAGAACTGCAACCCGGTCCCCGCTCTCGTCGACGTGAGCCTCACGGTGCCGTACGCGGAACCGATCCTTT
This sequence comes from Thermoplasmata archaeon, assembly GCA_030042855.1. The sequence continues at coordinate 1,846 of JASHYU010000060.1, read as the reverse complement.
CGTAGCCGGCGAACCCACTCCGACCTTCCGTGGACCCGGTCCCGCTTCGAAGAGTCCCCTCCCGGGTTCACGTGCGACAGGACGCCCGGGCCGAACCGGGTTCAGAGATGGGTGAGCGCGAGCCCGATCAGGAAACCCGCGAAACCGGAGCCGAGTCCGATCACCAGCATCCTCGCGCCGCTCTTCCAGATCGAGCCGATCGTGGTCCGCGCCTCGTAGTACCCGATGAAGAACAGCATGATGCCGCTCAGGACGATGGCGATGTAGGCGGCCTCGACCGTGTGGCTCATCAGCAGAAAGAAGGGGAGCAGCGGGACCGCGTGGCCGAGAAGCGTGGCCGCCCCGACGATGAAGCCACTGTTGCGCGGGGCCTTGTCGGGGACCGGCGCGAGGCCGAGCTCGAAGGCCATCATCATGTCGAGCCAGGCCTTCGGTTTCGCCTCGATCCGCCGGACGAGGTCCTCCACCTCCTCGCCGGAGTACCCCCAGTTGCGCAGGATGACCCGGACCTCCTCCCGCTCCATCTCGGGCATCTCCCGCATTTCGTCGAGCTCCCGGTGGCGTTCGGACTCGTAGAGGTCGCGGCGCGATCGGGTCGACGTGTAGGCGACCATCCCCATCGACAGGGACTCGGCCGCGAGCGCCGCCAGGCCGGCGACCAGGATGTACTTGATTTCCGTGCTGGCCGCGACGAGCCCGAGCAGGATCCCGAGGACGTTGACGATGCCGTCCTGGCTGCCCAGGATGAAATCGGAGAGGAGGGTCGGATGCGGGTGGCGCTCGACCCGGGCGGCCTTCGCCATGGTGCGCCCGGCGAAGATGGACGCTCATTAAGAGCGTGCCGCGCCCCCGTCCAGCGGACGGCATCGCGGGAGGCGTGAGCCCGTGGCCGATCGGCCTCGCTCGATCGATGGACGCGCTCATCGTCGCCGCGAAGACCGGACGATCTTCACGGCGTCGCGGACGATCTGGTTGTGATCGAAGGCGAGCTCTCCCACGCGCACGATGGGCACCCACTCGGCGGTCGCGGCATCGTCCATGCCTCTCGGTTGACCCCCGCGCCCGCGCATCAGGAAAGCGACCGAGGCGGTCGGTTTCCGGGGGTCACGGTCCGGTCCCGAATAGACGCCCACGATCTTCCAAGGACGGGCGCGGAGCCCGGTCTCCTCCTCGAGCTCACGGGAAACCGCGTGCTCTACTGTCTCCCTCAACTCGACGAAGCCGCCCGGGAGCGCTCGCATCCCACGGAAGGGAGGGCGCCCTCGACGGACGAGCAGGACGCGACCGCGGCGGATCCAGATGGCATCGACGGTGAGTGCCGGGCCGAGGTACTTCCGCGGCACGTTCCTCCCAGTGCCGTCCGGTACTTCACGGCTGGTCCCGTACGGTGGGGCCCCAGGCGCCACCGTCCAGTGCGCATCGGGCGGAAAGAATATGGCCCAGTTCGTCGGACGCGTCGCTCACTCCTCGGAGTCCTTCCTCATGAGCGCGGGCGCCCTGGTCCACCGAAGCGTGCGGTCGGGTGCCGTCCTGTTGATCTTGGGCGCGCTCCAATTCATCGCCGGCATGATCATCGTCCAGTCACAGTACCGCGGGTACAGCCTCTCCCAGAACTACATCAGCGACCTCGGCGGCGCGAGCTCGCCGTGGGCCCTCGGGTTCGACGCTTCGGTGATCGTCCTGGGCGTCTGCGCGATCTTCGGAATCCTGCTCATCTGGGGCGCTTTCGAGGCCAGCGGGCGCCGCGGGATCGGACTGACCATGATCCTGATCGGCGGGATCGGTGCGATCGGCGTCGGCGTCTTTCCCGAGACCACGCCGGTCCTCCACGGTGAGATGCACACCA
>JASHYU010000059.1 GCA_030042855.1 Thermoplasmata archaeon | reverse complement strand
CGGAGGAGCGGCTTCGGGAAGAAGCCGTCCGCGCCGACGCCGTACACGGCCCGCGTGGCCTCACCCAGGAAGACCCACCCGGTGCCCGCCGGCGAGATGACCGCGTCCGCGAGGAGGAACGCCGCGAACCCGCCCAGGAGCGCGGGGCCGGCTTCCTTCATGATGTTGTAGAACGGCGCGGTGTGGAGCGGACCCGTGCCGAGACCCGACCAGTCAGGCGGAGTGATGCCCGCGGCCGACCACCGGATGGCGCCGATGAAGACCACCTGGAGCAACACGTAGAGCACGACCGCGGCGGAGATCGAGTAGATGATCGCGCGTGGGGCGTCGCGCTGGGGGTTCTTCGCTTCGCCCGAGAACTGGGCGGCGCCTCGGAACCCAAGGTACGCGAAGCCGATCCCGGCCGTCGGGATGGAGGTGAAGATGCCCGGCCAGCCGAACGGCGCGAACCCGCCGGCGATCGTCAGGTTGCTGGAATGGAAGACGGTGAACAGGAAGATGATCGTCAGGGTGGGGATGATGAACTTCCACCAGGTGACGACGGTGTTGAACGCGCCGAGGAACCGCACCCCGACGTAGTTCAGGAAGAAGAAACCGATCAGGAGGAGGATGGCGATCCCGATCCCCTGGCTCGTGAGGAGACCGTTCGGGGCCACCGCGTTCGGGATGATGCCCGGCGGACTCGAAGCGAGGTAGGTGATGACGGCCTCGGCCTCGATCGCCGGGACGGTGATCGAGCCCAGGATGTACGCGGCCGCGATGATGTATCCGGTGAAGCCACCGTGCGAATAGAGCGGGCCGCGTACGAGCTGCCCGGATCGATGGAGCGAGGAGGCGATCTCCGCGAAACAGAGACCGATCGCCATCATGAAGATCCCGCAGATGATCCACGCCACGATCGAAGCGGGGCCCGCGAGCTCCGCGGCGAACGACACGGCGAAGAGCCAGCCGGAGCCGACGACCCCTCCGAACGAGATCATGAACAGATCCTGGAAGGACAGGGCCCGTCGCAGCTTCCGGTCCGATTCGTCGGCGAGCAGCACCTGGTCGACACCCGAGTTCGTCGCCATGGCTAGGGACGGCGTAGCACGGTCGCGTATTAAAACTCCACGAAATGTTTATGGCGAGTGGCGCTCGGATGGGGCTGAACGCTCCGAGGTCCGCCCTCCCGCCTCGCGGCGTACCCGCGACTTCGGCCAGCGCTAGTTTGGGGTCGGGCCTCCCGTCGGAAGCAGACGGACGCCCTCCGGCTCGCGCAAATGGCATAGGGCGCGCCGGAGTCCGTGGCCCGTGCCGACGAACCGTGCCGGGAAGGCCCCGGAGCGACGGAGGATCTCCCGCTGGTTCGAGGTGGCCCGGGCGGCGAGTCCTTCCATCTCCTGCGACGGCCGCGAAGTCCTCTATGTCGGCGACGCGGCCGGTCTACCCCAGGCTTGGCGCGTGCCGATCCACGGGGGCGAGCCCCGCCCGCTGTTTGACTCCCGGGAGCGCGTGGGCTGGGTGGACGCATGTCCCACTCGCCCCCGAGCGGTCGTGGGCCAGGACTCCGGCGGCAACGAGGTCTGGCAGCTCGAACTCTTCTCGCTCGCGGGGGGGACCCTACGCTCCCGGGAGCGACAGCGTCCGCTCACCGCCGATCCGAAGGTGATGAACCTCCAGGGGAGGTGGACCTCGGACGGTCACGGCTACCTGTTCTCCTCCAACGCCCGCGATCACCGGTTCTTCGACGTCTACCGGGTCGACGTGGACGGCTGGTCTCCACCCGAACGCATCTGGACCGGTGACGCCTGGCAGGCGGCCGTGGCCGCAGACGGCCGGCAGACCGTCGTGCAGCGGTTCAACACGAACCTCGACGCCGACCTCTTCCTCGTCGAGAGTGGGCGATCCGGCGTCCACCTCAATCCGCATCGATCCGAGATGACGGTGAGCTCCGTGGCCCTCGGGCGCGACGGGGTCTATGTCGCCGGAAACCCGGACCGGGAATACCTGGGAGTGCTGCGCTACCCGTTCGACGCGGGAGAACCCGAGATCGTCGCCGAGTACGCCGCGGACGTAGAGTGCGTTCGCGCGTCGCCGGATCGACGGCATCTCGCGCTCGTCGTGAACCGGGACGGGTGGAGCGAGCTCCGCGTTCGGGATCTTGCGGCGCAGAGCGATCGTACGGTTCCGCTCCGGCCCCGGGGGGTCGTGCGCGCGATTTCGTGGCAGCCGGACGGCGCCGGATTCGCCTTCGATCTCTCCTGGACGGGCGGCCACGAGATCTTCGTGCACGACCTGAAGGCGCGAAGGACGCGTCGGTTGACCCGGTCGCCATCCCGTCCTCCGGGAGGAGTCGCCGGGCCCCGGCTCCGCGCCGTGAAGTCGGCCGACGGACTTCGACTGCCGTACTGGGAATACGTCCGAGGTTCGGGACGACCCCGGGGGACGATCTTCTCGGTCCACGGTGGCCCCGAAGCGCAGGCTCGGCCCGAGTTTGACCCCGAGATCGGCTCGCTCGTCGCCGGGGGCTGGCGCGTGATCGTCCCCAACGTCCGTGGTAGCACCGGATACGGACGCACGTACCTCCACCTCGATGACGTCCGCCGGCGCATGGACTCGGTCCGCGATCTGCGGGACATCGCGGAGTCCCTGCTCCGGAGCGCGCCGGCGGCGCGGGGCCGGCTCGGGATCGTCGGCGGCAGCTACGGCGGGTTCATGGTGCTCGCCGCCATCTCCACGTACCCCGAGCTGTGGGGGGCGGCCGTCGAGCTGTTCGGGATCGCGAACTTCGTCTCGTTTCTCGAGCGGACCGCCGATTGGCGGCGCTCGCTGCGCGAGGCCGAGTACGGGAGCCTCGCGCACGACCGGGAGTTCCTCGCGACGATCTCCCCGATCCACCACCTCGACCGGATCCGTACCCCGCTGTTCGTCTTTCATGGGCGCAACGACCCCCGGGTTCCGATCCACGAGGCCGAGCAGATCGTCGAGGCGCTGACGAGATCCGGCCGGACGGTCGAGTCGCGCTACTACGAGAACGAGGGCCACGGGTTCGTTCGGCGGGAGAACCAGATCGAGACCACGCTTCGCGAGACGGAATTCTTCGGCCGGTACCTCACCCCGGCGCCTCCCAGGTCACGGCAGAGTCGCCGGCACTGACCGACGATCGGCCCGATCACTTCGTCGCGAAGGACGCGGCGAGCGCGGGGGCGAGATAGTTGCGCCATTCGGCGGAGTCGTGCCGCTTCAGGAGCCGAGCGCGTCGGGCGACCTCCTTGGGGGGGACCCGAGCGGGGACCTCCGTCAGGTGAAGGCCCTCGAACTCGAGGTAGGAAGCGCGGGACCCGGCCGGAACGATGCGGTACCAGAACTGCGAGTGGCGATACGGGCCGTCGAGGTGCGTGTTCGTCCAGGAAAGGGTCGTGGGGTCCATCCGCACCAGGCGGTGGATCGTGCGCGGTCGGCCCTTCGGGTACCGCACGTCCGCCAGGATCACGGCATCGTCGGCCAACCGGCGGACGGCGCGGCGCGTCCTCTGGGAGAAGAGGGTGCCGTCCTCCGGCTGATAGTCCGTACACCAGGCGTACGCCGCTCGGGCGGGCGCTCGAAGCTTCTGTCGGAACCGGTACCGCAACGAGATCAGGACCATCGGCGAACCTCCATCCCTTCAGCGTACGGGCCTCTTGACTCTACGCGTTGAGATCGAACTTCCGGTGCCGGCGCTCCCCGACACCCCGGGCCCGTGGATCTAGGGGACGACGGCGTGTTCGGAACCGGAGCGATCGATCGCTCGAGCGACCGCATCGGCCGACGAGCCGTGCCGGGACCGCGGCCCACCCGAGCGAGCGAAGGCGCGTCGTTTCACCACTTTTGGGGAGCGGTTATACTGAGAAAATCCGGTCCCTTCTGCATGTTCGACAAACTGAAACATCTGTTCGACACGTCAGGGAACTGCGTTCGCGCGTCGCACGCACTTTTTTCTCGACGCGTGGTGCTCTTGTTTAAGTAGATGGAATTTACATCGGTTGGCTGACTGTGTTCGACAACGCTCCGAACCGAACTCCGGCGCGCGCTCGCGAGCCGGAAGGCGGTCCGGAGGAGCCGGAGGACGCGCGCATCGCCCTACGGTGCACCCGCAAAGAGCTCCGACTGGTCGACTCGTTCGTGACCCACGGCGAGTTCTCGACCCGATCGGAGCTCATGCGGGCGGCGCTGCACGCGTTCCTGCGCTCCCGGGCGCTGTCGACCGCACCGACGCCCCCGCGCGACGCCGAGGGCCTGGTCGAGGTCCCGGTGCGCCTGCGCCCCGAGGAGTACGCCGCGTTCGAGAGCTACGCCCGGCACGTCGCGAACGGCCGACCGGTGAGGGACATCCTCGCCGAGATCGTCCGCCGCGGCGAGATGGAGCTGAAGATCGTAGAGCTCGTCGAGCGGACGCGCGCCACGGTGCGCGACGCGGTGGAGTCCCGGACCCAGGTCGGCGCGCTCGAGGAGAGCGGCAAGGACCTGGAACGGAAGGGGGTCGTCGGACGGTAGGACCCGGAGCGCTGAAGATCGCAGTCGAGGGGGGGTTGTGGAGACCTACGAGGGTGAGCGAACGGCGGACGACCGAATCTCCGCGCCGGGTTACGGCGAGGCCATCGAGGGCGGGTGGGGGACCCACCTGCGGCTCGGCCAGGACGTGCGCTTCGTCCTGGCGGCGGTCGGCGGCGGGGCGATCCGCATCGTCCGGGAGATCGCCCAGAAGCACCTCCGGCACCTCGAGACCGTCGCGATCAACTGCGACCCCAAAGTGCAGTCGTTCGACGAGTTCGATCGCCGGGTCTACCTCGGCCCGGACTCGGGCGCCGATACCGACACCGGCGGTTCGCCGATCGTCGGGGGCACCCTCGCCGGCGCGGCCGAGCCGGCCCTCCAGCGGATCTTCCAGGGCGCGACCTTCGTCATCGTCGTCGGGAGCCTCGGCGGGGGGTCGGGGAGCGGCGTGCTCCCCTACGTCCTCGAGGTCGCCTCGCGCAACGCGGAGGTCGTGAGCGCGTTCGTCATCAAGCCGTTCCGGTGCGAGGGATCGCGCCGGTCGCTCGCCGACCGGGCGATCGCGCGGCTCGATTTCGTCGAGTCGTTCGTGGAGAAGCGCATGCGCGGCTCCGCCTCCCTCCGCACGCTCGACAACGAGGGCCTCATCGAGTCGCAGGGCCGGGTCGCGTTCGCGCGGGTCGGCTCGCACTGGGCTTCCCTCATCGAGGATCACATCGAGAACTCGTTCCTCGCCCCCGTCGAGTCGATGCTCTCCGCCCTCGAGATCTCCGAGGCCGTCATCGCGGGCCCGATGAACCGGGTGCCGCCGGCCGAGACCGTACCGCCGCCGGTGGCGCCGCCCGCGCCCGGCCTCGCCCCCGGAGTGCCGCCGGGCCTCCCCGCCGCCCGCGATCCCGGGCCCGAGGTCGAAGTGACGTTCGAGATCGAGGACGCGCCCCGACCTGCGCCGAACTCCTGAGCCGGTACCGGCGGGGGGCCCGTTCCCCCTGGCCTCCCGCCTTCTTTCCCGGCCGGGTCAGACTTATCTCGGGCGCGCGCTCCGCCGTACCGAGATGGACGGCCGCTGGTTGACCTTCCTGCTCCTCATCGTCCTCCCCGGGGCCTTGATCGGCGTCACGGTCGCCTTCTTCAGCTCGAACCCGGTCTCGATCTTCACCCTGCTCGCCGCGATGCTGGTCGGGGCCTTCTATCTCCTGACCTACACCGACACCTTCGGGTGATCCGGACGGTCCCGCCGGCCGATCGCGCCGAGGACGCTCAGCCGTACATCCCGGGACCCGCCACCGCGACGTCGCTCGGGGGCGCGGTCGCGGGGGGCCGACCGCGCATCGCGGCGCGGAGCGCCTTCTCGATCTGCTGGGCCTGGGCGCGCAGGGGCTCCGTGTCGATCTGGACCTCGGGGAGCAGGCGGTCCAGGGTCTCGATGAGCGCGGCGCCGGCCCGATGGTCCGGAAGACCGCCCGCGACCCGCGCGCTGACGAGGAGGACCGCGACCGGGATCTTCCGGGCGATCCCCTG
>JASHYU010000058.1 GCA_030042855.1 Thermoplasmata archaeon | reverse complement strand
ACCTCACCCCCGGCGATTTCCCGAAGAAGGTCTTCTTCACGAACAGCGGGACGGAGAGCGCGGAGGCGGCCCTGAAGATCCTCCGCTGGAACCGGCAGCGCCCCCTCTTCCTTGGCCTGCTCGGCGCGTTCCACGGCCGGACGATGGGAGCGCTCACCATGACCGCCTCGAAGCCGGTCCACCGGGCCCGCTACGCCCCGTTCGTCGGCGGCGGGACGCACATCCCGGCGCCGTACTGCTACCGCTGCCCGTACAAGCTCGAGTACCCGAGCTGCGATCTCTACTGTGCGAAGATCCTCGAGGAGCTCTACTTCCAGACCGCCATACCGCCGGAGGACGTCGCGGCCTTCATGGGCGAGCCGGTCATGGGCGAGGGGGGCTACGTCGTGCCGCCGCCCGGGTGGTACCGGGCGCTCAAGAGCATCCTCGACGCCCACCAGATCCCGCTGATCGACGACGAGGTCCAGGCCGGCATGGGGCGGACCGGACGGTGGTTCGCAATGGACCACCACGGGGTGGTACCGGACGTGATCACGATGGCGAAGGCCCTCGGCGGGGGCCTGCCGATGGGGGCGGTCATCTTCCCGGCGAAGTTCGACTACACCGTCCCGGGATCCCACTCCAACACGTTCGGGGGGAATCTCCTCGCGGCCGCGGCCTCGCTCGCGACGCTCGACGTGATCGAGAAGGAACACCTCCTCGACAACGCGCGCGTTCAAGGGGACTACCTCCTGTCGCGCCTGCGCGAACTCGCGCCGCACCATCCCGAGATCGGCGACGTTCGGGGGATCGGGCTCCTCACCGCGACCGAGTTCGTCAAGGATCGCGCGACGAAGGAGCCGGCGCCCCAGTTCCGCGACCGGGTCATCGAGGAGTCGTACCGGCGGGGCCTGATCCTCCTCGGCTGCGGTCGCTCCTCGATCCGGTACGTCCCGCCGCTCATCGTCCAGCGGGCCGAGATCGACGAGGCGATCGAGATCCTGGACGCCGCCCTCCGGGCCGCGCGCGCGCGAGGATGAAGTTCGGTCAGCTCGGACCCACCGGATCGATCGAGGTGGTCGAGCGGCCGGCCCCGACCGCCGGGCCGGGGGAGGTGACGGTCGCTCTCGCCGCCTGCGGGGTGTGCGGGACGGACCTCGAGAAGGCCCGCGGGAACTACCGGACCTCGGGGGTCCTCGGCCACGAACCGGTCGGCCGGATCGCGACGCGGGGTCCCGGCGTCGCAGATCTCGAGGTCGGGGACCGCGTGTTCGTCCACCACCACGTGCCGTGCTACGCGTGCGACGTCTGCGCGCGCGGTGACGTCACGTTCTGCCCGTCCTACTCGAGGACCAACCTCGACCCCGGCGGCTTCGCGGAGTCGTTCCGGGTCCCGAAGGAGAACGTGGAGCGCCGCGCGGTCCTCCGGCTCGCGGCGAACGTCGACTGGGACTCCGGCGCGCTCCTCGAGCCGGCCGGCTGCGCGCTCACCGCGATCCACCGGGTCGGGCTCCCCGACCGGGCCACGGTCTTCATCCTCGGCCTCGGACCGGTGGGCCTGCTCTACGGGCGACTCCTGCGCGCGCTGGGGGCCGGCTGGGTCGGGGGCTCGGAGATCTCCCAACGGCGCCGGACGGCGGCCGAACGGGGCGGGATGCAGATCACGGTCGATCCGAGAGAGGACGGAGCGATCCGGCGCGCCGTCGACGCGGCCACGGAGGGACGGGGGGTCGACCTCGCCGTGGTGGCGACCGGCCACCCGGCGGTCGCGAGGACCGCGACCGAGATCGTCCGTCGCGGGGGGACCGTGAACCTCTTCGGCCTCCCCGAAGCCGGCAGCCGCCTCGACGCGGACCTCCAGTCGCTCTACCTCCGGGGGATCCGGGTCATCCCGACGTACGCCACCACGGAAGCCGACATCGCGGAGGTCCACCGGCGGGTCGCGGACGGTTCGCTCGCCCTCTCCGATCTCGTCTCCGACCGGATCCCCCTCGCCCGGATCGCGGAGGCGTTCGAGCGCGCCGGGCGACCGGACGCGTCGCTCAAGGTCGTCGTCACCGGCCCGGCGGCGTGAGCCGCGGCGTCAGGCTTCTCCGCCCGCTCCGATCACCTGGCCGACCACGCGGTGGCCGGAGCGCACGATCGACCGGGGCCCGAGCAGGCTCCCGCGCACCGCCGCCCCGTCCTCGACGCGCGCGCCGTCCATCACGATCGAGTTCTCCACGTGGGCGCCGCGACCGACCGCGGCTCCGGCGCCGAGCGTGACGTACGGTCCGAACGACGCCCCCCGGGCCTCGACCCCGTCGCCCGCGGCGACCAGGCTGCTCCCGAGCGCCCCGGCGGGCAAGCCGGGCCGCTCGGCCCGGTGGTCATCGAACAGGAGGCGCTGCGATCGCAGGATCCGATCCGGAGAACCGGCGTCGTCCCAGTAGCCGGTGAGCTTGAAGGCGTAGATCCCGCTCGCGAGCAGGCCCGGAACGATCTCCGTCTCGAAGCTCACGGGCCGGCCCGAGGGGATCCGCTCGAGCACCGATCGAGCCCAGACCCCCAGGCCCGCATTGATCCAATGGGACGGGGCCTCCGCCGGGGTGGGCTTCTCGACGAACCGGACGATGCGGCCCTCGGGATCGAGCGCGGCGACGCCGTACGGCCGCGTATCGTCGACCTCGGCGAGCGTCATGACGCCGACCCCACCCCGCCTCCGGTAGAGGTCCGCGACCGCTCCGAGGTCCGCTCGGGCGATGACGTCGGAGTTCAGCAGAAAGAACGGATCGGACATCCCGTCGGCCGCGTTCTTCATCCCCCCGCCGGTGAGGAGCGGCTCGGCCTCGGGCACGGTCCGGACCGGCCAGCGGGCGGGATGGGCGCGGACGAAGGCGTCGATCACCTCGGACTTGTACCCCGTCGCCAGCACCACCTCCTCGACGTCGGCGGGCACGAGATCGAGCACGTGGTAGAGCATCGGCTTGCCGGCGAGGGGGATGAGTTGCTTCGGGACGGTGTACGTGACCGGTCGCAATCGGGTCCCGAACCCCCCGATCAGCACGAGCGCCTTCACGCGGGACGGAGAGGGGGAGCTCCATATCGCTCTTCGGAGGGCGCGGTGCGCGTGCTCGGCCCGAGCGCGCACCCCCAACTCCTATCAACCCGGGAGACCTCGAACGGGCCATGGCCGTCACTTCGATCCTGGCCGCCTTCGACGGAACCCCGCCGGCCCGGCACGCCCTGGACCAGGCCGCGGAGATCGCCCGGCAGGCGCGGGCCCAGTTGACGCTCGTCTGCGTGATCCCCCCGTCCGTGGGCGCCTACGGGTTCGAGATCCCGGCCGGGGCGTCGACGGCGGACGCGCTCGACTCCGCGAAGAAGATGCTGGCCGAGGCGAAGGCCGATCTCGAAAAGAAGGGCGTTTCGAAGGTCGCGACGGTCCTGCTGGAAGGCAATCCGGTCGACCGCATCGTGGAGTACGCGGATCACCAGGTCCCGGATCTGATCGTCGTGGGGTCCCGGGGTCTTTCCGAGGCCGGACGGTTCTTCCTCGGGAGCGTCTCCGACGGGATCCTCCACCACGCCCGAGGGTCGATCCTCGTCGTGAAGTCGCCCCAGCCCTCGTCCGCGGGGCACCACCGGAAGTAGACGCTCGCGGGGACGAGCGAAGCCCCGCGACGGCGGCGCGGACGGTACTCCCTCCCGTTTCCCTTCGTTCCACGCGGCTCCCGGGGGGGAGTCGGCCCGCGGCCGCGAAGTGGAGGGGAGCTTCCGCCCGGAACGATCGGCGATTCGCCGGCTCGCCCTTGGGCCGATTCCGAGAACGCACGACCGGGCCCCCGGAGCCTCGGGTCACGCGTTCGGTCGCTCTCGCCGACGCCGGCGCCGCTCCTCGGCGGGTCCACCGACCCCTTCCGGGCGACCCCCGGACATCAGGGTGAAGTACTATCCCGCGACTCTGCGGTCGTGACCCCGCGGGGGCTCGGACCGCTGCTCGTTGCGTCCGCGATGCTGCTGAGCTCGCTCGCGTCGTTCGGCGGGGCC
>JASHYU010000057.1 GCA_030042855.1 Thermoplasmata archaeon | reverse complement strand
GCTGGGCGTCGACTGGCGGCTCCCCCTCGGGGCCGTGCGCCGGGCCGCGGGCCCCCGCGTCGCGCTCCAGGGGAACCTCGACCCGACCGCCCTCGTGACCGACCCCGCGACCGTCCGGCGGATGGCGCGCGAGGTGCTCGACGAGGTCCCCGACGGACGCGCCCACGTCTTCAACCTCGGCCACGGGGTCCCGCCCGACGCCCGTCCCGAGTGCGTGGAGGCGCTCGTCGACTTCGTCCACCAGTACTCGGGCGCCCGGGGGGCCGCATGAGCGAGGGCGGGCTCCCCGACGGGACCGGCGTGCTCTTGCTCGGCTACGGGAGCCCCGCGGGGGCCGCGGACCTCCCCGGGTACCTGACCGAAGTGCTCGGCGGGCGGGCCCCCTCCGCGGAGATGGTCGAGGAGTACCGGCGCCGCTACGAGCTGATCGGCTGGTCGCCGCAGCTCCGGATCATCACCTCGCTCCGGGCGAAGCTCGAGTCGCGCCTCGCCCGGGACGGGGGCGCGACCCCCGTCTTCCTGGGCACGAAGCACTGGTCGCCCCACGCCGCCGACACGATCCCCGAGGCCGCGGCCGCCGGGGTCCGGCGCCTCATCGCGGTCCCGCTCTCCCCGTACGCCTCGCCGTGGATCCTCGCGCCGTACCAGCGGGCGATCGAGGCGGGGCGTCGCCAGGCGAAGTCGCCGATCGACGTCGAGCTGCGCACGGCCTGGCACACGAACCCCCACTGGATCGCCTACTGGACGACGGCGATCCACCGGGAGCTCGGCCGGGCGCCGACGGGCACCGTCGCGCTCCTCTCGGCGCACAGCCTGCCCGAGCGCCACCGGAAGACCGGCGACCCGTACCCCGAGATCCTCGCGGAGACGGTGCGGCGCATCGACGAGGCCGCGACCCCTCCGTTCTGGGACTTCACCTACCAGAGCGCGGGGAACACGACCGAGCCGTGGCTCGGCCCGGACATCACCGAGAAGATGGTCGAGTGGCGCGACAAGGGTCACCCGGACCAGCTCGTCGCGCCGATCGGGTTCGTCTTCGAGCACCTCGAGGTCCTCTACGACCTCGATCACGTCGTGAAGGCCTACGCGACCGAGCACGGCGTGCGGTACCGCCGCGTGCCGATGCCGAACGACGACGAGGAGATCGTCGAGGCGCTCCGGAGCGTCGTGCTCGGCCCGTCGGCGGCCGCCGGCGGGTCGGGCTGAGGGATTCGGTCCGGATCCGGCGTCCGAACTCCGGGGTTTATCGGACCGGCAGGCCGAGCCGTCGCCGCACCGACGGCACGTGCTCGATCGTGAACGCCTCGACGCCGACCACCCCGGTCATCAGAAGGGACGTCACGGCGAAGGCGACCGGGTCGTGGACGAGGTAGGAGAAGATCGTGAGGGCGATCGCCGGGACGTGGGAGAACGGCGAGACCGTGATGAACAGCGAGACGAGGATGACGTTCAGCACGAGGGCGAGGAGCGTGACCCCGAGGACGAGCTCGAAGACCTCGGTGCTCGCCACGACGACCAGGTAGGACAGCACGATGCCGAGCGGTCGGTTGTACTTGGTCTCCGGAGTGAACACCGCGAGGTAGGCGGTCGCCGCGAACGCCGGGGCCAGGAGCAGGCCCCGGAGCGCGCTCGTGATCCCGAGGAGGAGCAGGAGGACCGCGAGGAAGACGGCGTAGCGGATCCCCGTCTCCCGATTCGGCGCGTTCACGAACCTCCCCCGCGGCCTCGGAGCGGTGGGTCGAGGCACCGCTCGGGGACTCTTCCCCTCGCTCCACGACCCCCCAAGCCGTTAACTCGGTCCGGGCCCTCCGCGGGGCCTCGGGCCGAACGGACTTGCGGGCGCACGGAACGAGGAGGGTCGGAGAGTGAGCGGCTCCGGAAGGGCGCTGGCCTCCGGCGCGGCCGTGGTCGGGCTCGCCCTCCTCCTGGGCCTTTCTCTGCCGATGGCGGCCCCTCGGGGCGAGCTCGTCCCGGCGGGGGAGGCCCCCACCGTGGCGAACGGGACCGGTCCGTTCGCCGGCTACACCGGGGTCGTCCTGTCGGGGAACCTCACGGTCGAGACCGCCCAGTTCAACGTGCCGGCCGTGACCTGCCGGCCCTCCCTGCCCGAGGCCCAACTGGTCGGAACGCACGTCGGGGCGGCGGGAGTACTGGGGAACGGGAGCACCGTCTCGCTCGGCCTGAACCTCAACGTGATCTGCGACCTCGGGAGCCACGCGCCGCGGTACGCCCCGTTGGCGTACGACTGCGTCGAGTCGAACTGCACGACCCTGATCGTGTTCTCGCTCCAGGTGGCCGCCGACGACAACGTCTCGTTCCGGATCGACGCGGACCCGACCTCGGGCCACGTCGTCTACACGATCGCGGACCTCACGACCCACGTGACGGAGAACTTCCGACTCGAGTTCGGTACCGGCGTCGCGCTCTCGAGCGCGTTCTGGGAAGTGGGCGGACCCAACTACCCCTGTACGCCCACGAGCTGCGCGCAGGCGCTGGCCAAGTTCTCCGCCCCGATCGTCCTCAAGGACTGCGGCCTCACCGTGTCGGGCGAGCGCGTCCACGCGGGCGCGCTCGCGTACGTGATCCGGTACACGATGGTGAACTCGATCGACACCCCGCTGGCCCGTGCGTCGGCGATCTCCCACGCGGGATCCGCGTTCTCCGTTCGCTGGATCCGGTCGACCTAGCGGTACGGTCCGGGCCGGTCGACGACCCCTCCGCCGCACGGGGTCGCGCGCGAGAGCTTTGTGCTCGGAACCGTACCGGGGCCCACGCGATGGCCCCGTACGAGCCGAGCCCCCCGGCCGACAGCGTCACGCGGCCGGACCAGATCGACCTGCCGGCCCTCGCCGAGATCGGCCTGCTCGCGGGCAAGCGCGTCCTGCGCTGCTGGAAGGCCGCGTTCGGGTTCCTCGTGATGACCACCCTGCGCTGCGTCCACGTCTGGCGCAAGCCCGAGCTCTTCGTGCGCTCGGAGTGGCATACCGGCCCGACGTTCTTCTTCTACAACCTCGGACCGCCCGAGCTCGTGCTGGGAAGGTTCGTCCAGCTCGCCGAGCTGTACGACGAGGGGGTCGGGGTCGCCCGGTTCCTCGTCCGGGACGCCCCCGAGGTCTGCCGGGAGATCGAGGCCGCGCGGGCAGCGGGCCGCCGGGAGTGGACCGAGCGCCGGACGAGCGCGCTCGCCGACCGGGACCGGCTCCGGCCGCCGCCGGTCCCGCCCGGTACGACGGTCGTCGTGCGCACGGTCGTCAAGGTCCGGTGCCCGTACTGCGGGAACCTGAAGGACGAGACGCTCGCTCTCTGTCCCGCGTGCGGAGCCCCGTCCCGGTGACCGGGCTCCCAACCGGCCGGGTCCGGACGATCCCCGTCCACGAGGTCGTCCGGCGCGCGTTCCCGCGCCCCCCGCCCGAGGCGAAGGACGAGATCGCGATGGCGGTCGGACGGGCGATCGACGGGATGCTCGCGCAGGCCGGCTACGAGCTCCGCTCGGGGCGCCGCCCGACCGGGACGGCCCTGCGCCGGATCGGGGAATCCCTGCTCGACGACGCGCTCGAGGAAGCCGCGGTGGAGGTCCCGTCCGAGGAGCGCAGTAGGCTCCTCGCGCAGATCGCCGCGATGCTCCCCGCGTACCGGCAGAGCCCGATCGCGGGCCTCGCGCGGCCGAAGACGCACGTGATCCTGATCGGTCAGGAGGTCGCCGTCTACGCGCAGCCGGACTACTGGGACGGACGCGGCCGGTTCTACGAGATGAAGAGCTACCGGGCGATCCCTCCCCCGCCGG
>JASHYU010000056.1 GCA_030042855.1 Thermoplasmata archaeon | reverse complement strand
TTCGGATTTCTGGGAAGCGATGTACGCGAGCTATTGGGACTCGGTCGATACGCTGCTGCTCGGGCGGCACACCTACCGGAAGTGGGCCGGCTTCTGGCCCGAGGTCCGGAAGCAGCCGGACGCCGGGGAGTACATGCGCCGCTACTCGGAGTTCGCCGACCGCGCCGAGAAGATCGTCTTCTCTCGAACGTTGAGGTCCGCTCCTTGGAAGGAGTCCCGGATAGTGCGAGGGGACATCTCGAAGGAGATGGAGCGACTCAAATCGCAGCCCGGAGGGGACATGCTGCTGGGGGGCGGTCCTCGACTTGCCCAGGCATTCCAACGATTGGGGCTCATCGATGAGCTCCGCCTGACCGTGTATCCGAGCGTGGTGGGACGTGGAAAACCGCTGTTCGACGTCGACCGGATCCCCGACAACCCCGACGACTCGATACCGGTAGGTGCACCGCTCCGACACGACTATCGTCTCGTCGAAGCCCGGCCGCTCCGGTCGGGCGGGGGTGCGGTCTTTCTGCACTACACCCGAGCCAGCGGTTGATCTCCTCGCGCTGGGACCCATCAGGGTTCGAGACGGGGGCCGGCGCCCGGGACGTTCCGCCCGCCGCTCGGAACACCGGCGGCCCGGCTACCGTAGACCCCGGATCAGCACCTCCAAGCGGTTCGATCACCTTCTCCCTCGTCGAGAACGCCACCGTCCCGGAGGGCTGGTCACCCTCGACCCGCCGGTCCAGATCCCGAACGTGAGCGGACCCGTGATCGGGTGGCACGGAATGTCCGCTGCCTTCGGAGCCCACGCTCCGTCCTCGGGATGGCTCGCTTACTCCCCCCGACCGGCAGCAACCATCGGGCCGTATTGCGGCCACCACCCAAGATCCGTATGTCGCTCGCCGCTGAAAGCACCCGTTCGAGAGGGCGTCCCGTCGGGCCCTCCTCGGAGCGCCGGAGTGGGTCATGCGGGGGCTCGATCGCTCGGCGATCGCGCTGAAGGTCCTCAATTGAGGCTCGGCCCTACCCGCCCGGTGATGGGCGGGAGCGCGGTCGGTCGGCCGGTGCCGGTGTCGGCCCAAACTCGAAGATGGCTCACCGGGAACGAGTCGGACCCGAGCGTCCGTTGGCGGTTCTGGACCGAGCTCGAACACCGTCCCGCGAGCGACCCCCGGGTCCGCGCCGCCCGACGGGCGATCGGTCGTACGGGGTGGGCGGCCGGAATCCTCGACCACCAGTTCTCCGACGGACGATGGACCACGCCGAGTTCCACGGATCCGGAGCTCTACCGTCCGAAGTACACCTCGACGTACTGGCACTTTCTCCTCCTGGCCGACCTCGGGTTGACCCGCGACGACCCGAGGATCCGCCGTGCCACCGAGCTGATCGTCCGCCGTTGGACCGAGAGGGGGTCGGACCTGCTCGGGGGACCCGGCTCCGAGATCTGCCTGATCGGCAACGTAGCCCGGGCCCTGATCCGGTATGGCTACCGGGACCACCCGGTGGTCCGACGGTCCATCGGCTGGATCGTTCGAACCCAGAAATCGGACGGGGGTTGGTACTGCTGGGCTTCGCGAACCGGGTCGTTGGACTGCTGGGAAGGGCTGGCCGCACTGGCCGAACTGCCCGAAGGCGCTCGGGATAACTCCGTGCGTCGGTCGATCGAACGAGGAGCGGAGTTCTACCTACGTCGCCGGCTGATGAACGAAGGCCCGATCCGATACCCACCCTGGTTCCGGATCCACTACCCGAACCACTACTATTACGACCTGCTCGTCGGACTTCGGATCCTGGTCCGGCTCGGATATGCCGAGGACCGTCGGCTCCGACCCGCGCTCCGGTGGCTCATCGGCAAGCAGCGACCGGACGGAACGTGGGCCATCGATGCGGACCACCCCGACCTTGACCCCGCCCACGGCGGGTACGTGTTCGACGAGGGTCCGGTGTGGCCGCTGCGACTCGAGCCGCCGGGTGAGCCGAGCCGTTGGGTGACCGTGGAAGCGCTCAGCACGCTCTCGCGGGCCGGACGGCTCTAGTCGACGAGCCCGGCTCGGGAGAACGGCGTCCGCCGACCCGGGCGGAAGCCGGGAGCTCGATCCCGATCGGGACCGACAAACGTCCGGCCGTCCGCTCGACGCCGGCGGCTTCGAACGGCGAGCCGTGAATAGGGTGTGCGAGCTCCCGGCGCGATGGCGAGCGGTTCTCCCCGCGGCGTCCCGCTCGCGCCGGCGTTGCGGAGCTGGCTCCTTCGGGACAGCGACCCCAGCGTTCGGTACCGCGTACTGCGGGAACTCCTCGACCGCCGCGAGAGCGACCCGCAGGTGGTCGCCGCTCGATCGGCGATCGGGCGCACGGGGTGGGCCGCCGAACTCCTCGCCCTTCAGCTTCCGGGCGGCCAGTGGGGCACCCCGAGGTCGACCCCCCGCGACATGGAGGGGCCCAAGTACCTGGCCACCCGGTACGTTCTGCACCTGCTGGCCGACCTGGGCATGGACCGTTCCGACCCGCGCGTGGCGCGCGCGACGCGGCTCTATCTCGATCGGATGTCGGGCCCCCGCTTCAACGAGATGGGCGGGAAGGACAGCGAGGTCTGTTGTACCGGAGGCGACGTCCGCATCGCGACACGACTCGGTTTCGGTGACGATCAGCGGGTGACCCGGTCCATCGAGTGGCTCCTGGCCGCCCAGAAGAAGGACGGGGGCTGGCACTGCTGGCCCTCCCGGTCCGGCACGCTCGAGTCCTGGGCGGCGCTCGGAGCGTTCGCCGCGATCCCCGACGAACGGAGAAGCCCCGCGATGCGCCGGTCGATCGAGCGCGGTCTGGCCTTCTACCTGGACCGCGAGCTGATGGACGAGGGCGACCTGCCCTATGCGCCGTGGCTTCGTCTCCATTTTCCGGTGCATTACTACTACGATGTCCTCGTCGGGCTGGACTTGGCGACGGCGCTCGGGAAGGGCGACGATCCCCGTCTCACGAGGGCCCTGGACTGGCTCGAAGGACGGCGGAACCCCGACGGGTCGTGGAACTTGGACGCGCTGCACCCGGACGTGGAAGAGGACGCCTACCTCGAGGGGCTGGGAACGCCGTTCTTCCCGCTCGGCGTCGAATTCCCGGGCCGGCCGAGCCGTTGGATCACCGTGACCGCCCTGAAGGTGCTCTACCGAGCGGGGCGGCTCTGACCCCGGGAGGGGCCCCAGAACCACCCTAGCGGAGGCTCGTCGTACGGTCGCGGACGGGGCGGTGCGCTCTCGGGAACCCGCCTCTTCTAGCGGAGGGCGGTTCGCGCGCGGGGTCCCGGGTCCCCACGAGCCCGGGGTCGACCCCCGCGTCCGAGGGATCCGGAAACCTGCGACGGAGTAGCCGCCATCGCCTTAGACGGCGACGGCTTGCCCGCCCCACCCGAGGCGGCATGGCGGTCGTGAAACCGGTCGTTCTACGAAGTCTCCGCCGCGCCCTCCGCAACCTCGGTGGGGAGAAGTCTCCGGTGATCGCCGGTCACAAGCTGCTCTATCGGTGCAATCTGGAGTGCCAGATGTGCCCGTTCTGGCGGCGAGAGGACGAGGAGCTCCTCGGCTTGGCGGACGAGGTCCGGATCATGGAGGCGCTGGCCGGGGCGGGGGTCTCGTTCCTCGGTTTTGAGGGCGGGGAGCCGCTCCTCCGCCGGGACGTACCGGAGATTCTGGAGGAGGCCCACGCTCGGTTCCACACCTCGATGGTGACCAACGGTTGGCTCCTCGAGAACCGACTCGGCGAGATCGCCGCGCACCTCGATCTCTTGTTCGTGTCGATCGACGGGATCGGCGCGACGCACGACCGGTTGCGCGGGATCCCGCGTTCGTTCGAGCGGGCGGTTCGGGGCATGCAGGCGTCGCGCTCGGAGGTCCCGACTGTGATCAGCCACACGATGACCCGCGAGAACTTGGACCACGCGGTACAGGTCGTGGAACTGGCCGAGCACTTGGATATCGGTCTCACCGTCCAGGTCGCCTACGACTACCGTACGGCCAGCCCGATGTCTCCCGAACGGGAGGGTCTACGGCGCGCGATCGAGCGGCTTCGCGACCTCCGCAAGAGCGGCGCCCCCTTGTTGGAATCGGTCGAGTACTTCGACGCGATCCTGGGATCGTGGTACGAGGGCAAGCCCTGGCGATGCAAACCGTGGCTCACGATCAACATCGATCCGTCCGGCCGCATTGTTCTCCCCTGCTACGTTCTGCAGGAGTACCACGGAACTACGCCGGTGTGGGAGGTCGATGTTCGCACCCTCTGGAACTCGTTCGCGTGGGCGCCCTACGAGTCGTGCAACAAGTGCGCCCTGGCCTGCTACCTCGAGCCGTCCCTGTTCCGATGGACGGACTTCACGAGCGTCCGCGAACGGGTGATCGACGGCGCGGTCCATTACATGCAGCGGACCGCGCGCACCTCGACCCGCGCGGCCGCCGACCGGCTGATCCAGATCGAACGACCCGCCGTCTAACCGGCGGCCCGTACTTCCCAAGACGGAGGGCCCCGTCCGAGCGCCGACCGGTCGACCCGCGTCACTCCGGGTCACCGATGA
>JASHYU010000055.1 GCA_030042855.1 Thermoplasmata archaeon | reverse complement strand
GAAGGCGCCCGAGTTAACGTTCCCGGCCTGGGTGCAGACGATCGTCGGCCCCGAGAGCTCCGGCAGTCGATCGGCGCGCATCCGACCTTGATCGTCCACCGGCACCCGGACGACGCGGTCCCGGCCCAGACCGAGAAGGGCGAGGGCGCGGAGGACCGAGATGTGCACCTCGTCGCCCACCACCACGGTGATCGTCGGGGCGTGGAAGAGTCCGGACCTCGCGACGTCGTGGCCCGCTCGTGCGAGGACCTCGTGGCGAGCGGCCGCGAGCCCCGCGAAATTCGCCATCGTGTCGCCGGTGACGAACGCCCCTCGAACGGACGCGGGGAGCCCGAGCAGATCGCGGATCCATTCGAGCGCGACCCGCTCGAGGCGGACGGCCACCGGCGACATCACCTCCGCGGCCGCGTTCTGGTTCCACGCGCTGGCGAGCGAACGGGCGGCGACCGACACGGGGAGGCCGCTCCCCACCACGAACCCGAAGTAGCGGCCGCCGGCCGAGGCGACGGCGGCCGGGGACCCGAACTCGTCCAGGTCGGCGATCACCTCTTCGGCCGGGGCCCCGACCTCGGGGAGCGGGCCGGCGAGACGGTCGAGATCGCGGAGCGCATCGTCGCTCGGGGCGACGGGGCGATCCGCAAGGCTGTCCACGAAGCGTTGGGCCCGCAGGGCGGCATCGGTCAGGATCGACGTCATGCCGTGCTCCTCCGGTCCATCGAAATGCCCGCCGTGAATAAGGCCCGCGGACGTCGCCCACCAGGTCGAGCCGGGCCGGAAACGGAGGAACGTGAGGGGATGGAAAGCCGCCCCCGGAATGCCGGTCGCGACCCCGATACCTGCTAGGGCTCGTCCGAGGCGGGCGGTGCCTGGTGGTCCTCGGGCGGCGAGGTCGACCCCGGCTTGCGGGGTGGACCCTCGGGGAGCGGAACCCCTCCGTACTCGAAATTCCAGAGGACGGAATCGAGTGCACCGTCCGTCTCGGGCGCCTCGGCGGCCGGTGCCGGCACCGGCTCGGCGGAGTGGGGTTCCGGGACGGGTTCGGAAGCATCCGGGGAGCGCGAGAGCGGCGCCGACGGCGTCATCGTCACGACCTCCCCTTCGAGCGCGGCGGGCGCCGATTCGTGCGGCGCGGGCTCGGGCGAGAAGAGCGCCGGAGAGGGCACCGATGGAGCCTCGGGTTCGGGTGGCATCGTCATTCCCGGGTCATCACGCGGTGCCTTCACCGGTTCCGGCATCGCGGGGGAAGTCTCCGGTTCGGGGAGGCCGGGGGCACCCGGCGCCTCGATCTCGCGGGCCGGCGCTTCGGCCGGGCGCGGAGCGAAGAGGAGCGACGAGAGAGTGACCGCCGCGAGCGTGCCGGCACTCAGACGGCTCGCGGCCTCAGGGTCGCGGCCCTCGGAAGGC
This sequence comes from Thermoplasmata archaeon, assembly GCA_030042855.1. Next base: position 1,137 of record JASHYU010000055.1, on the reverse strand, counting down.
GTGGCCCCGGCGCTCTCGACCGCGTCTCCCCCGGCTTCTCCGGGGCTCAGGGAGGTCTCGACCCAGCCCACCGCCGGTGGATCGGGTCCCAAAGCCGGGGTTGGCTCCGAAGCGCCATCGAACTCGCCCGTGGGGACGGTCAGGTCGCGGGGAGACGCCGGGGCCTCCGCGGAGCCCGGTACCACCGGGGTGGGGACCGGATCGCGGGGAGCAGGAGGCGGAAGCGCGATCGGGGCGTTCGACTCGTCGGGGGTTGGCTCTGCGGGCGTGGCCGTCGGGGAGGCGACCTCGGGAGGCGGGGCCGCGGATTCGACCGGTTCGGGGGGCGGGAGAGGGATAGGCGGACTCTCGGCGATCGAAGGTCCGCTTTCAGAAGTAGGTGGAGCCACCCCGGTGAACGACTCGGTCGACGCCACGGAGGGGGGGAGCGATGGCTCCGTACCGAGCGTTTCGGCCGGCGGGGTCCGCGGCTCGCTGGCGGGGACGAGGGACTCGATCGACCCGTCCCGTTCCGGCTCGAAGAGGGAATCGGCTGCGCCGTTGGGAGCGGACGTGGCGACCGGGGCCGACTCGACGGCGACCGGCGAAGTTCCGACGGCCCCAACGGATGCTTCGGGCGCACCGGTCGGGTCCGGAGACCCGGCGGCCGACGGGGGCGCGAGGGTCCCCGCGAGCACCTCGGAGATCAAGGAGCCGCTCATCTCAGAGGCGAGCCCCCCCGACGATTCAGCGCCGGACCCTTCGGCCGGGCCTGGACTTGCCGCCGTCTCGGACTCCGGCAGCGTGGTCACGACCTCCGATGGGACGGCCTCAGCGGGCGGAGTGGACTCCTGTCCGGGCTCTTCCGTCCCGGTCGCGACCACCGAGACCCCCGCATCCGCCGCAACGACCGCGGGCTCGATCTCCGAACTGAGGGCCGGCGCGGGGGCCGTTCCAAGTGTCCCGTCTGGGGTGATCGAGGGTGAAGGTTCGGACGAGCTCAGGACGGCTCCCGCGCCCTGACTCTCGGGCGCCGGATCTCCATCGATCCGGGCCTCGGTCGAGATCTCGGGTCGGACCTCGCCAGCTTCCGACGGAGTCGGTGAAGCCTCTGACGGAGCCACTTCGACCGCGGGTTCCGCCGGGGCCGCATCGGGT
>JASHYU010000054.1 GCA_030042855.1 Thermoplasmata archaeon | reverse complement strand
GTCGTCCCACTGTCCCTGGCGCTCCGCGATCTGGCCCCGGTTGAGCGCCACGGTCTCGTTGCCCAGGGCATCGCTGAGCCGCTCCATCAGCCGGCCGGCCTGCTCGTTGTCGCGCTCCGCCTCCTCGATGTCGCCGAGCGCGAGGCGCATCTCGACCCCGGAGAGGAGCGCCCGGGCGACCGAGCGCGAATCGTGGGCCCGCTCGCCGGCGTCCCGCGCCCGCTCGAGGAAGTCGAGCCCGTCCTGCGGCCGGGTCTCGCCGAGCGCCACGGCGAGGTTGTGGTAGGCGCGGGCGAGCTCGACCCAGTCGCCGACCTCGCGCAGGCGCTCGATCGCCCGCTCGTACCACTCGACCGCGACGGGCCGGACCTCCGGGCCGAGGAGCGCGAAGGCGTTCCCGATGTCGATCGAAAGTCGCCCGAGGAAGCGGAGGTCGCGGACCGGCCCCAGCTCCTCGAGGGCGCGCATGTTCTCGTCGAGCGCGTCGCGGTAGGCGCCCCGCTGGAAGTCGAGACGGCCGAGAACGCGGAACGTCTGCGCGACCCCGAGCCGGTCCCGGACCTTCTCGAACAGTTCCTGGGCCGCGAGCGCCCCCCGCTGCGCCCCGGCCTCGTCGAGGTTCTCGCGCGCGATCTCCGCGCGCGCGAGGAGGAGGTAGGCCCGGATGCGCGGCTCATCGGTCCCGAGCCGCTCCAGCGCCTCGCCGTACGAGCGGTCCGCCTCGGTGAACTTCCCCATGGAGTAGTAGAGGTCGCCGAGCGCCTCCGCGACCTCGGCGCGCTCCCGCCGGCGATCGCCCGGGAGCGCGGAGAGGTCGACGAGGACCCGCTCGAAGTGGTGGGCCGCCGCCTCCGGCTCGCCCGAGGCCCGGGCCTGCTCCGCCGCGCGCCGGTTGTAGCGGTACGACTTCTCGGGCACCTTCCCGAGGAAGAAGTGGCGGCCGAGCTCCTCCAGCACGGTGGGGGGCGGGTCCGGGTACATCTGCTCGAGGACCTCCGCCATCTTCCGATGGAGGACGCGGAGCCGGCTCTCGGTGAGCGAGCGGTACGTCCGCGCCCGGACCTCCTCCTCCACGAACGCGAACCGCTCGCCGCCCGGGCGCTCCCGCAGTAGACCGAGGTGCACGAGCCGCTCGACCTGCTCGCTGAGCGGCTCCTCGGGGACGCCCATCGCGGCGACCAGCAGCGCGAACTCGAACTCGGGGCCGATGGCGCTCGCGTACGCGAGGATCCGGTGCTGCTCGGGCGAGAGCCCGGCGGTCGGGGGGGCGGAATCCCTGTCGTCCGGGCGCGACCGATCGGGGCGGCCGGCCATCTCGGAGATTGATGTACCTGTGGGGGTTAAACGTAACCGCCGCGGGGCAGCCCGACGGGCCCGCCCGCGCGGCGACCTCGGCCCGTCTCCCGTAAGGGTTAACTAGCGCTCCCCAGGTCGCCGGCCCCCATGGCGGCCCCGGCATCGGACGACGCCCCCCCCGTGCCGCCCCGGCTCGCCGATCTCTCGGTCAGCCGCCAGGTCACCTTCTGGGCGTTCGCGGCCCTGGTGGTCCTCGCGGTCGCGTTCTACGTCTGGTGGGGAGTATCGTTCGGGGTCTGGCTCGACAACGGCGTCTACGCGGTCACGATCACGCTGCTCCTGTTCGGCCTCGCGGGGATGTGGCTGATGCTGCCGAACCCGCCCGCGCCGACCGCCCCGGTCCGCTGAACCGGCTACAACGGCTGGCCCGCGAGCGCCCAGCGGATGCCGTCGGTCCCGGCGCAACCGGCGCACGCCCCGGGGGTCCCGGGGTCGAACGGCACCCCCTCCTCGGGCACGCCGAGGAGCGCCCCATCGATCGCGGTCTCGATGCGGTGGCCGCACTCCTCGCTCCCGCACCAGCCCACGAAGTAGACGTGCTCGGCCTTCGCGAGCTCCTCGAGCGACCGTGCGACCGCGAACGCGGCCCGGAACGCCTCCCGCGCCCGCTCGAGCAGCGCGCGGTCGAACTCGGCGAGTCGCGCGGTCACGTCGGCCGCGGCCGCGTCGAAGGCGACCCGGCCCTTGCGCCCGAGTCGATCGATCGAGCTCGCGACCCGGCTCTCGGCCTCCCGGCGGCCGACCTCGAGCCGAAGGGGGGCGCCGCGCAGCTCCCAATAGTAGTACTTCGCCCCCGGCCGCTCGTCGCCCGCGTCCAGGCGGACGCGCCGGCCGGCGCGCCGGAGGCGGTCGGCGAGCTCGTCCGCCGCGCCCAGGACCGCCGCTCGCGTCTCGGCGCTCGGGATCGGCACGATGACGACGTCGTAGGGCGCGATCGCCGGGGGGAAGATCACGCCCTTCGCATCCCCGTGGACGGCGACGATCGCCCCGAGGAGGCGCTCCGAGAGCCCGAACGTCGTCTGGTGGACGAGCCGCTGCGTCCCGTCCGCGTCCTCGTAGCGGATCCCGAACGGGCCCGAGAAGTTCTCCCGGTAGTGGTGGACGCTCCCGATCTGGAGCGTACGCGCCCCCCCGACCGGGATGTCGAAGGCGACCGAGTAGAACGCCCCGGGGAACTTGTCCCACTCCGGCCGTCGGATCGCCAGGTACGGGAGTCCGAACGCCTCGGCCATCCGTCGGAATGCCGCCAGGTTCGAGCGGACCCGATCGGTCGCGGTGGCCTCGCTGGTCTGGCACGTGTGCTCCTCGAAGAAGTGGATCTCGCGCACCCGGAAGAACGGCCGCGTCGTCTTCGTCTCGTAGCGGAACGTGTTCACGATCTGGTAGATGTTGAGCGGCAGGTCCCGGTGGGATCGCACCCAGAGGGCGAAGATCGGATAGATCGCGGTCTCGCTCGTGGGGCGGAGGGCCAGCGGGAGGTCGAGCTCGGTGAGGCCGCCCTTGGTGACCCAGTAGACCTGCGCGTCGAACCCCTTGATGTGCTCCTTCTCCTTCGCGAACTCGTTGGCGGGGATCAGGGCCGGGAACTCGACCGGCTCCGAGCCCGTCGCCTCGATCTCGCGGATGATGACCGCGTCGAGTTGGCGCCGGGCGAGGAAGCCGTACCGGGTCCAGATGTTGAGCCCCTTCACGCCGTAGCGCTTGTCGGTGAGGTCGGCCGCCTCGACGACCGCGAGGTACCAGTCGATGAAGTCGGTCCGTCGGTCCGGGAGATCCACCATCGCGCTGCGCGGACGGGAGGGTCGGGGGTATAAGGAAGGTTCCGGGACCG
>JASHYU010000005.1 GCA_030042855.1 Thermoplasmata archaeon | reverse complement strand
CCGGCCCGAGAACGGCCCTCGGGGTGCTCGCGCCGCTCGCGGTCGCGCTCGTCATCGTCGTGCCCGGGGTGACCCTCACCCCGACCTCGCTCGCTCCCGGGATGGCCCGGCTCTACCACGACTTCGGGAACGTCTCGGCCGACGACTTCGCGCTGCTCGAGTACGCCGGCGCGCACCTGCCGTCCGGAGCGCGCGTTCTCGTCGCACCGGGCAGCGCCGCGGATTTCCTCCCCGGCTACGCGGCCGACGTGGTGCTGCTCTACCCGCTCGTCCCGGGCTGGCCGTGGATCAACCGCTCGTACTCGGTCGCGGTCGACGAGCTCTCGAACGGGACGCTCGACCCGCGGGGACTGGCCGCCCTCGCCGACCTCGACGTGGAGTACGTCCTTGTGACCGGCACCAACACGGTGCTCTGGCCGGCGTTCTCGCCCCGCCCGCTCCTCGCGGACCCGACCGAGTTCCCGCTCCTCTGGAGCGAGGGCGACGCCTACCTGTTCGCGCGGACCTGAGGGAGCGCGGGCGGCCGGTTCAGACGAACTCGTCCAGGAGCGATTCCTTGCCCTGGAGGCCCGCGGGCTGGTGGGCGAGCGGGCCGGGGGCGAGGACCTCCTCGAGGTCCTCGTAGGTCGGCCGCTCCGCCCGGTAGAACAGGCCGATCGGGATCTTGTCGCCCCACTCGAGCGCGCGCTCCCAGGCGTTCACGATGTTCGCGGGATCGTGGCCCGCGCTCTCGAGCTTGTAGACGCGCTGCCGGAAGAAGTCGAAGGTGTTGACCTTGTTGTACGTGACGCACGGGCTATAGACGTCGACGAACGCGAAGCCGCGATGCTGGATCCCGTTCGCGATGAGGTCGGCGAGGTGCTTCACGTCGCCCGAGAAGCCCCGCGCGATGTACGTCGCGCCGCTCGCGAGCGCGAGGGCGATCGGATCGATCGGGTTCTCGATCACGCCGTTGGGGGTCGACTTCGTCTTCTGGCCCATCGTCGACGTCGGGCTCGCCTGCCCCGTCGTGAGCCCGTAGATCTGGTTGTCCATGGTCACGTACGTGAGGTCGACGTTCCGTCGCATCGCGTGGACGAAGTGCCCCGCTCCGATCCCGAACCCGTCCCCGTCGCCGCCGGTGCCGATGACCGTGAGCCCGTGGTTCGCCCAGCGGATCCCCTCGGCGACCGGGAGGACCCGCCCGTGGACCCCGTGAAATCCGTACGAGGACAGGAAGTGCGGGAGGTTCGAGGAGCACCCGATCCCGGAGACGATCACGACGTTGTGGCTCGGGATCTTGAGTCGCTTCAAGGCCATCTCGACGGCCGCGACGACCCCGAAGTCCCCGCAGCCGGGGCACCACGTCGGTTTGACGTCCGTCTTGCCCACGACCGGTAGCTCGGTGCCGGCGGCGGGCACGCGGGGGCGCGCAGCCGCGTCGGCCATCTAGTTCAAACCCCGGACGCGCGCCACGATCTCGTGGGGGAAGAAGGGCTCGCCGTCGTACTTAAGCATCCGCTCGGTGAGCGCGACCCCGGTCTCGGCCCGCAGGAGCCGGCCGAACTGTCCGGAGTAGTTTCCCTCGACGAGCAGCGTGCGGTGCGTGCGCGCGAACGCCGCGCGGACGCCCTCGGCGTCGAGCGGGTAGACGGCCGGGAATCGCAGGAGATTCGTCGCCCGCCCCTGCTCGGCGAGCTGGGCCATCGCGTCCCGGACCGCACCGACCGTGGACCCCCAGGCGACGAACGTGAGGGGCGCGTCGGGCGGCCCCTCGAAGAACGGCGGCGGGACGCTGCGGGCGAGCCCCTCGAGCTTGTGCATCCGCTTGTCCATCATCCGCTGGCGCTCGGAGACCCAGACCGGCACGCCCGCGCGGACGTCGGAGATGAGGTGGCCCCGCTCGTCGTGCTCGTCCGAGCCGGCGACGAACTGGAGGCCCGCCTGACCCGGGAGCGCGCGGGGGGACACGCCGGACTCGGTGTAGGCGTAGCGCTTGTACTCGTGGCCGTTCGCCGGGACCGAGAAGAGCGACGGGATCGGAACGTTGAGATCGATCTCGGCACGGTCGACCGTCATGTGGTTCTCGGAGAGATGGAGGTCGCTCGCGACGAGGATCGGGGTCTGCCACGCCTCCGCGAGGCGGAACGCCTCGATCATCGCGCGGTACGCCTCGGCCGGATCGGCCGGGGCGAGGATGGCCCGAGGGAACTCCCCCTGGCCCGCCCCCAGCATGAGGTTGAGATCCCCTTGCTCCGTCTTCGTCGGGAGTCCCGTCGAGGGCCCCGAGCGCTGCGACTCGACGACCACGAGCGGGGTCTCCGTCATGCCCGCCATGCCGAGCGCCTCGACCATCAGGGAGAACCCCCCGCCGCTCGTCGCAGTCATCGACCGCACGCCGCCGAAGGACGCGCCGATCGCCATGTGGATCGCGGCGAGTTCGTCCTCCGCCTGCTTCACGACCACCCCGATCGAGGTCGAATGCGCCGCCATCCAGTGCATGATCGACGACGCGGGGGTCATCGGGTACTGGGAGAGGAACTTGCAGCCCGCCGCGGCGGCCCCGAGGGCGATCGCCTGGTTGCCGGTCATGAGGAGCTTGGGGGCCCCCTGCTGCGGGAGCACGTGCGGGTTCGGCGTGGCGTGCTGGGCGGCGAACTGGAAGCCATCGCTGCTCGCCCCGAGGTTCCAGTCGACGACGTCGCCCGATTTGCGGCCGAACGAGTCCCGCAGGACCTGGTGGAGCACGTCGAGCGGGATCCCGGCGAGGAAGCTGACGGCGCCGATGCCGCCCGCGTTCTGAAGGATCGACTGGGTCGTGTACTTGCGGGCGAGCTGAAGGGTCGGGACCTCGAAGGCCGTCACCCCCGCGGGCAAGGGCACTCCGGCGAGCGAGAACTTCTCGGGATCGAAGACGACGACCCCACCCTCCCGCAGCGCGCTCGCGTGGATGTCGACCGTGGCCCGATCGAGGGCGTAGAGCACGTCGGTCGCGTCCCCCGGCGAGTTCGGACGGCCCGCCGAGGCCCGGGCCTGGTACCAGACGTGACCGCCCCGGATCACCGACTGGTAGGCATTGAGGCCGAAGACGTGGAGCCCGAGGCGGGAGAAGCCACGGGCGACGGATTCCCCGATCGAGGCAATGCCGTCGCCGGCCTGTCCCCCGACCCGGACCGAGATCTCCTGCATCCCCCGAATTCAGACCCGGTCCGTATATCGGATTTTCGAACCCCGGCCCGCGGCCGACCCTCGGGCCCTCCGACGGCCGCCCGACCAAACCTTAACCCGTATCCCCCGTTCGATCCCTCTGTGCCGGAGCGCGGCCGTTCGATCCGGATCGTGCTGTTCGCCTCCGCCCGGGAAGCCGTCGGTGCCTCCTCGTTGGACCGGACCGTTCCGGAGCGCGGGGTGAGCGTCGTCGCGCTCCTTCGCGAGCTCGCGCGGGACTATCCCCGTCTCGCTCCAACCTTGCGCGCGAGCCGCTTCGTCCGGAACGGGGAGTACCTGGTGGGCCGGCGGGGTCGGGTCCGACCCGGCGACGAGTTCGCGATCCACCCCCCGTATGGCGGAGGATGACGGTGTCGATCCGACTCACCCGGCGGGCCCTCTCCCTCGGCGGAGCGATGCGCGAGCTCGGCGGCGGCGAGCTGGGCGGCGTGGTGCTGTTCGCGGGGCGGGTGCGGCCCGACCGGGTGGCGGGCGGGCGGGTCCACGCGCTCTTCTACGAAGCGGACGGACCGCTCGCCCTTCGGGCGCTGGCCCGGCTCGCCGGGTCAGCGCGGCGCCGGTACGGGGCCCGGCGGATCGTCCTGTGGCACCGGCTCGGAACGATCCCGGTCGGCGACGTGGCGGTGGTGGTGGGCGCGGCCTGCCCCCACCGCGCCCGGGCCTTCGAGGCGACGCGCTACCTCATCGAGGAGCTCAAGGCGTCGGTGCCGATCTGGAAGACGGACCGAGCACGACCCGCGCGTCGACGGCGACGACCCCGCTCCCGGCGGCGCGGACGATCATCGGGTTGAGGTCCAGCTCGACGATCTCGGGCACCTCGACGGCCAGCTGGGAGACCCGCTCGAGCGCCTCCGCGAGCGCCGCGACGTCGCTCGGAGGGTCGCCCCGAACGCCCTTCAGGAGGGGCGCCGAGCGCACGGACTCGATCATCCGCTGCGCCGAGAGCGGTCGGAGCGGGGCGAGACGGAACGTCACGTCCCGCAGCACCTCCACGTAGATCCCGCCGAGGCCGAAGACGACGACCGGCCCGAAGCTCGGATCCCGCTGGACGCCGATGAGCACCTCCTTGCCGCCGCGGATCTCGGCCTCGACCTCGAACCCCTCGATCCGGGCGTTCGGCGCTCGGGCTCGGAGCGAGTCCTGCATCGCGTCCCACGCCGCGCGGAGCGCCGCCGCGTCCGGGATCCCGAGCGCGACCCCCCCGACGTCGGTCTTGTGGGAGATGTCCGGGGAGGCGACCTTCAGCACGACCGGGTAGCCGATCTCCCCCGCGGCGCGCCACGCCTCGTCGATCGTCCGGACGCGCTCCGCCCGGGCGAAGCCCACGCCGTACGCCGCGAGGAGCCCGCGCGCGGCATACTCCGGCAGGACGGTCGTCCCCGAGGCCCGCGCCGCGTCGAGGACGGCTCGGACGGCGGCGCGATCCACCGGGAACTCGCGGACCGGCGCGCGCGGCCGGTCGCGCCACGCCCGGTACTGGGCGAGGCGTCCGAGGCCCTGGACCGCCTCCTCCGGGAACGTGTACGCGGGGACGCCGTTCTCCTCGAGGAATTTCACGTCGCTCGCGAGATCGGTGACCCCGAACAGGCAGGCGATGATCGGCTTCGGCACCGACGCCCGGACGTCGAGGATGGCCCGCGCGATCTCCGTGCCGTTCATCGTGCCGACGGGGGTCGCGATCACGAGCCCCGCGTTCACGTCGGGCGCGGCGACGAGCAAGCGGAGCGCGTCGCGCATCTGCTCCGGTCGCACGTCCGCGGTCATGTCGAGCGGATTCGCGATCGAGGCGATGGACGGGAGGCTGCCCGCGAGCGTCGCCTGCGTCGCGGCCGGGAGCGGGGGCAGTTCGAGTCCGCTGCGGATCGCCGCGTCGGCGGCGACGATCCCGGGCCCGCCCGAATTGGTCAGGATCGCGAGCCGGGGACCGTCCAGCGAGAGCCCCGTCGAGAAGATCTTCGCGGTGCGGAACAGTTCGCCGAGGGTGTCGATGCGGAGCACGCCGGACTGCGCGAAGAGCGCGTCGAACAGCTGGTCGCGACCGGACTGGGCGAGCGAACCGGTGTGGCTCTTCGCCGCCCGCTCGCCGGCGGGGGTCCGCCCGCTCTTGATCACGAGGACGGGTTTGGCCTCGGTCACCTCCCGGGCCGCCTCGAGGAACCGTTGCCCGTTGGCGAGGCTCTCCACGTAGAGGAGGATCACCCGCGTCACCGGGTCCTGGCCGAGCGAGTGCAGGAGATCGTTCTCGTCGATCCCGGCGCGGTTCCCCACCGAGACGAAGCGCGAGAATCCGATCCGCTCGGCGACCCCGTAGGAAAGGATGCCGGCACAGAGCGCCCCGCTCTGCGAGACGAACGCGATGTTCCCGGGGGGCGGGAGGTCCTCGCTGAACGTCGCGTTGAGGCTGACGTCCGGGTGCGTGTTGAGGACGCCGAAGCAGTTCGGGCCGACGAGCGACATCCGGTACTTCCCCGCGCGCCGGACGACCTCGGCTTCCAGCGCCGCCCCGGCTTCGCCGACCTCGCGGAACCCGGCGGTGATCACGACCACGCCCTTCGTACCGGCGCGGCCGAGCTCCTCGACGACGTCGGCGACGCGGGGCGCCGGAACAATCACGATCCCGAGCTCGGCGGGCTCGGGGAGCGCCCCGACGTCCGGGTAGCACCGGACCCCCGAGACGCTCGTCGCGGTCGGGTTGACGGGGTAGGCGACCCCGCGAAAGCCGGCCTGGATGATGTTGCGGAAGACCGCCGTCCCGACCTTCCCCGGCTTGTTCGAGGCCCCGATGACGGCGACCGATCGGGGC
>JASHYU010000053.1 GCA_030042855.1 Thermoplasmata archaeon | reverse complement strand
CGAGACCCGCGCCGAGAAGGGCGAATCGGTCGGGGAGTTTCGGGCCGGGATCCGGGCCATGCTCGACGCGGACCCGGACGTGATCATCGACGACGGCGCCGACCTGGTCGCGCTCGCGCACACCGCCCGGCCCGACCGGGGCCGGATCCGGGGCTCGACGGAGGAAACGACCACGGGCATCATCCGCCTCCGGGCGCTCGAGCGCTCCGGCGAGCTGCGCTTCCCGGCGATCGACGTGAACGACGCCGAGATGAAGCATCTCTTCGACAACCGCTACGGGACCGGGCAGTCCACCCTGGACGGGATCTCCGCGGCGACGAACCTCCTGATCGCGGGGAAGGTCGCGGTCGTAGCGGGCTACGGCTGGTGCGGGCGGGGCGTCGCGTCGCGGCTGAAGGGCCTCGGGGCGGACGTGATCGTGACCGAGGTCGATCCGGTCCGGGCCCTCGAGGCGCGGATGGACGGCTTCCGCGTGATGCCGATGCTCGACGCGGCCCCGACGGCCGACCTGATCGTCACGGTCACGGGCCAGATCGGCGTGGTCCGTGCGGAGCACTTCAAGGTCCTCAAGGACGGCTGCCTGCTCGCGAACGCGGGCCATTTCGACATCGAGGTCGCGCGGACGGATCTCGAGCGCCTCGCCGTGAGCCACCGCACGGCCCGGCCGTCGGTCGAGGAGTACCGGTTCGCGGACGGCCGGCGGGCGTACCTGCTCGGCGAGGGACGCCTGATCAACCTCGCCGCGGGACAGGGGCATCCGGTCGAGATCATGGACCTCTCGTTCGCGCTGCAGGCGCTCAGCGCGGAGCACCTCGCTAAGTACGGGCGGTCGATGGAGCCGCGGGTGCATCCGGTGCCCGCCGCGCTCGACCGGGCCGTCGCGGAGGCGGCCCTCGCGCCGATGGGCGTCCGGATCGACCGGATGACCCCCGCGCAGGAGCGGTACGCGAACGAGTGGAAGGAAGGGACCGGATGACGGAAACGAAGGTGCCGGACGACCTCCACTACACGAAGACCCACGAGTGGGTCCGCGGGGAGGGCACCACGGTCACCGTGGGCATCACGGACCACGCCCAGGCGCAGCTGACGGACATCGTCTACGTCGACCTGCCGGCCCCCGGCAAGCCCGTCGCGAAGGGCGCGAGCGTGCTCGTCCTCGAATCGGTGAAGACCGTCGCTGACGTCTACGCCCCCGGGGACGGAACGGTCACCACCGTCAACGCCGAGCTGAAGGCGCATCCCGAGCTCGTCAACCAGGACCCGTACGGGAAGGGCTGGCTCTTCCACCTCGAGCTCGCCCAACCGATCGATCCGGCGACCCTGCTCTCGCCCGAAGCGTACCGCGCGCTCGAGCGCGCGGGCTGAGCTCCGGCGTCCGGCTACTTGCCCTCGAACGTCGGCTTCCGACGCTCGAGGAAGGCGCGCATCCCCTCGGTCCGGTCGCGCGTCCCGAACGTGTGGCCCGCCGACTCGCCTTCGAGCTGGAGGGCGGTCGCGAGCGGCGCGTCGAGCCCCCGGTCGATGACCTCCTTGATCCACCGGACGCCGAGGGGCGCGCGGCTCGCGATCGTCTCCGCGAGCGCCTGGACCTCCTCGCGGGCCCGATCCGCCGGTACGAGCTCGACCACGAACCCGAGACGGTGGGCCTCGGCCGCGCTGACCGGGACACCGGTGTAGACGAGCCGCTTCGTGTTCGCCCGGCCGATGAGCCGGGTCAGGCGCGTCGCGCCGCCCATTCCCGGGTGGATGCCGACCGTGACCTCGGGGAGCCCGAGCTGCGCGCCCTCCGCCGCGACGATGAAGTCCGCCGCGAGGGCGAGCTCGAGCCCGCCGCCGAGCGCGTAGCCTTCGACGAGCGCGATGACCGGCGTGGGGAACCGCTCGATCCGCTCGGCGACCCGCTGCCCCAGGAACCCGAACTCGACCCCCTCGGCGAGGGTCTTGCGTTCCATCTCGGCGATGTCGGCGCCGGCCGCGAAGACGGGGGACGACCCCGCCAGCACCACGACCTGGACGGACGGGTCGGACTCGAGGACGTGGAAGACCGCCTCGAGCTGCTCGAGGACCTCGGTATTGAGGGAGTTCAGCACCTCGGGCCGGTCGAGGAGCACCCAGGCGATCGGGCCCTTCCACTCGAGCTTCACGTGGAGGAGCGGCCAGGTCCGGTCGCCGCGCTGGGCGCGCTCGCGGAGCTCGCTCGAGACCGGGAAGTTGCCCGGCCAGTGCTTCGCATACTCCTCGACGAGCGCGAGCCCCTCGGCGAGCCCGAGACCGGAGAGCTGGGCGAAGGGGCCCCAGCTCCGGCGCAACCCGACGGTCGCGCCCCGGTCGACCGCCTCGGGGGTCGCGACCCCCTCCTCGACGAGCCGCGTCGCGATGCCGATCGTGAGCCCGAGGAAGCGGCGGCGGACCGCCTCCTTCCTCTCGGGCTCGATCACCGTGCCCTGCCACGGCCACGGTTGCCCGCTCTGGAACTGCCGTTCGAGCAGGGACGCGGGCGCGTACGCCGGGCCGAACGCCCGGTAGAGCGACGTCTCGGAGTGGTAGGCGATCGGGATGCCGGTGACGTTCATCAGCTCGAACGGGCCGAGGGCCGCGCTGAACAGCTCGCGTCCGACCTCCTCGATCGTCGCCAGGCTCGCCGCGCCCTCCTCGGCGAGCCGCGCCGCCTCGTTCAGGTACGGCACGAAGTAGCGGTTCACGCAGAACCCGGCCCGGTCCGCGGTCGCGACCGGGATCTTCCGGAGGCGGTAGCTGAACCGCTCGAGCGCGGCCACGGTCGCCGGGTCGGTCGACTCGCCCGCGATGACCTCGACCAGGCGGTTGATCGCGGCGGGGTAGAAGAAGTGCAGGCCGGCGAACCGGCCCGGCTTCGGGAACCCCCGGGCGAGGGCGGAGACGGAGAGCGACGAGGTGTTGGTCGCGACTAGGGCCGCAGGTCCCACGAGCGGGGCGAGCTCTTCGAAGAGCGCGCGCTTCACCGCCTCCTCCTCGAAGACGGCCTCGATCACGAGAGCCGCGCCGTCGACCGCCTCCTTCAGATCGGTCCCGAAGGAGATCCGCCCGAGGATCTCGTCGCGCTGGGCGGGCGTGAGCTTTCCCCGCTCGAGACCGCCCGCGAGCATCTTCTGAACGAGCGAGCGGCCCCGCGCGATCGCCGCCGCGTCGACGTCGCGGACCCGGACCACGAAGCCCGCCTGGGCGCACGCCTGCGCAATCCCGCTGCCCATGTTCCCGCCGCCGAGGACCGCGATCGGGGCGGGCGGATGCATCGACGCGGACGGCATGGAACGAGGACCCCGACGGAACGACCCGTCGAATCGGCGGAGGTCCCGGCGACTTTAGAGTTTCCGTGCCGGCCCCGACGCGCGGGGGGGCCAGACCTGCCATGTACTCCCGGTCGTCTCCCCGGCCGTGGTCGATGAGCTCGCGGAGCTCGCCACCGAAGCCGCCCTCGAAGGCGAGCGGCAGTTCGTCCTGACCCTGGGCGGCTACGCCCTCGAGATCCCGGG
>JASHYU010000052.1 GCA_030042855.1 Thermoplasmata archaeon | reverse complement strand
ACGCCCGCGCGGTGAAGTAGGTGAGCCGGGCGACGGCCGCGGCGAAGTAGACGCCCGCGAGGAGGAGCGCCGCGGTCGCGTACGGTTGCCACGTACCGGTCGCGCTCGTGTGCACGGCGATGAGGAACGCGGGGGCGAGGCCGAACGTCGTCGCGTCCGCGACGGAGTCGGCGATCCGACCGAAGCGCCGCGCCGGGCCCGCGCTCCGCCGGGAGAGCATGCCGTCGAGGCCGTCGAGGCCGATCGCGAGCACGATGAGCAGCATCGCCCAGACCCGGTTGCCGGCGAGCGTGTACAGGATCGCGCCGACGCCGAGCAGGCCGTTCCCGAGCGTCGCGAGGTTCGCGAGGACGCGCCAGCGGTCGGTCACGACCGCTCCCGGGCGATGGGGGTCTCGCCGGCGCGGACGCGATCGCCGACCGCGACCGCGGGTACGGCCCGGGCCGCGGGCAGGAGGACGTCGACCCGCGAGCCCAGCACGATCATCCCGAAGCGCTCGCCCTTTCGGCCGGCCTGGCCCGGCCGAACGAACGCGACGAGGCGCCGCGCGAATACGCCGGTGATCTGGACGACCTCGACCGGTCCGAGCGCCGTCGCGAGGCGGTAGCGGCGCTGGACGTTCCGTTCGGCGTCCGGGCGGTACGCCGCGCGGAATCCGCTCCCGCCCTCCGAGACCGCGTCGACGGTCGCGTCGATCGGCAGGCGATTGACGTGAACGTCGGTGACGTTCATGAAGACCGAGATGCGCAGGCGGCCGTCCGACGTCTCGATCGCGCGGACCCGCCCATCGGCGGCCGAGACGATCCCCTCCCCCGGCTTCCGCTCGGGGTCCCGGAAGAAGATCGCGAAGAAGACGGCGAGGCCGAGCGCAACGGCGAGCGCGGCCGCGACCGCCCCGAACGCGGCTCCGGGGAGCTCGCCGACCGCGAGGACCAACGCGAGGAACGCCGCGACCACCGCCGGCGGGCCGATCATCCGGCCGGCCCCGGGCGCGAACACGCGGCTAACCGGTCAGGACGATCTCGATGTTGACGCCGTCGGGGACCTGGATCCGCATCACCTGGCGAAGCGCGCGCTCGTCGGCGTCGATGTCGATGAGGCGCTTGTGGATCCGCATCTCCCAGTGGTCGATGGTGCTCGTGCCGCCGCCGTCCGGTCCCTTGCGGACGGGCACCTTGAGGCGCTTCGTGGGGAGCGGGATCGGGCCCGAGATTGGGACGCCGGTCTTCTGCGAGATGTCCCGGATCTGGTTGCAGATCGAATCGACCTTGCGGGCGTCCGTCCCCGACAGCGAGATGCGGGCCTTCTGCGGCATCGATAGTCCCTCCCTTCGTCGGACCCCGGTCGGCGGACCGGCCTACTCGCGCTTCTTGACGTCGACGACGACGCCCGCCGCGACGGTCTGGCCCATGTCCCGGACGGCGAAGCGCCCGAGCTGCGGGAACTCCTTGTACTTCTCGATGACGAGCGGGCGCTTCGGCGTGATCTTCACGACCGCCGCGTCCCCGGTCTTGAGCGTCTGGGGGTTCTCCTCGGCCGTCTGGCCCGTCTTCGGATCGAGCCGCTTCTGGAGCTCGGTGAACTCGCAGGCGACCTGGGCCGTGTGGCAGTGGAACACCGGGGTGTACCCCACCGTGATGACGCTCGGGTGGTTCAGGACCTGGATGTTGGCGACGAAGCTCTCCACGACCGTCGGGGGGCTCGAGACCGGGCCCGCGACGTCGCCGCGGTGGATGTCGTTCTTGTCGATCCCGCGCACGTTGAACCCGATGTTGTCCCCGGGGAGCGCCTCGGTGACCGCCTCGTGGTGCATCTCGATCGACTTCACTTCGCCGGACTTCCCGCTGGGCAGGAAGATGATCTTGTCCCCCGTCTTGACCTTCCCCGTCTCGACCCGGCCCACCGGTACGGTCCCGATCCCCGTGATGGTGTAGACGTCCTGGACGGGGAGCCGGAGCGGCTTGTCGGTCGGCTTCTCGGGGACCTTGAGCGCGTCGAGCGCCTGGAGGAGCGTGGGCCCCTTGTACCAGGGCATGTTCGGGCTCGCCTTGTTGATGTTGTCGTCCTTGAACGCCGAGATCGGGAGGAACGTCACCTGCTCCGCGATCTTGAAGCCGACGTTCTTGAGGAGCTTCGTGAGCTCCTCCTTGATCTCGTTGTACTTGGCTTCGGAGTAGTTGACCTCCTGGCGGTCCATCTTGTTGATCGCGCAGATCAACTGCGTCACGCCGAGCGTCCGGGACAGGAAGATGTGCTCCCGGGTCTGCTCCTGCACCCCCTCGGCGGCGGAACAGACGAGGACCGCGGCGTCGGCCTGGCTGGTCCCCGTGATCATGTTCTTGACGAAATCCCGGTGGCCGGGCGCGTCGATGATCGTGAAGTAGTACTTCTGGGTGTCAAACCGCCGGTGCGCGATGTCGATCGTGACGCCGCGCTCCCGCTCTTCCTTGAGGTCGTCCATCACCCAGGCGAACTCGAACGTCGCCTTGCCCTTCGATTCCGCCTCCGCGCGGTACTTGTCGATCTCCTCCTGGCGGATGTACCCGGTGTCGAGGAGCAAGCGGCCGACCGTCGTGGACTTGCCGTGGTCGACGTGGCCGATGAAGACGATGTTCAGGTGGGGCTTCTGTGCCATGTACGCGATGCTCCGGGCGCGGCCAGAAAGTGCTCCTATATAGGAGTTATCGAGAGGTTTCTCTCGGCCCGGCGAGGGCGGAGCGCGGCGAGGCGTCCCGCCCGCGCACGAGCGTCCTCGGGCAGGGCGCGGACCGGCCGCCGCGGAAAGCGGCGGGCCGGACCTCGGGCGTTCCGCGGGGACGTTCGGGGAACGGTCCGTCCGTCCCTAATCCTCGGGCATCAGGGAATGCTCGTTGCCGTCGGGGTCGCGGATCACCGCGTAGGTTCCCCACTCGGCCTTGGTCGGTCCCTCGGTGAACTCGACCCCGCGCGCCTTCAGGGCGGCGCAGCCGGCCTCGAAGTCCTTCCCCGGCAGCAGGAGCAGGATCCCGGAGTTGCCGGGTTCGAGCTCCGAGGCCGGATCGTCGCCCATCGGTTGGCACAGGTGGAGCGCCCCGGGCTGGCCCTTCCGCCCCACGGTGATCCAGTGGTCCTCGTGGAAGAGGACGTCCAGCCCCAGCCGATTGGTGTACCAGTCGAGCGCCCGGTCGGCGTCGGAGACGACGACGGCTACGCTCGCGAAATGCGGCTTCGGGGTTCGGTCGGTCTTCGGTCTCACTTCGGCCGGCTTACGTGGTGGCATGGCGAACCTCGGCCGACCGGAACCTCGCACCTCTACTCATAGGGGTAGCTAGGTGGTGAAACGCCCGAGGGTGGACGCGGCCCGCCCAACGCGCCACTCACCCGCTGTGAGCAACGGTTATATCGAAAAACCGATATCGATATTCCGATATGTGGGCGCACGGATGGGGATCGCGGCACCGGCGAGGGCTACGGGTCTGGGTCCTGCACTGCCTCGAGCAGGGGCCGATGACCGGAGCGGAACTGATCGCCCAGATCGACCGGATGACGATGGGCTGGTGGCGTCCCTCGCCGGGCTCGATCTACCCCCTGCTCGAGGAGTTCGAGCAGGAGAAGCTCGTCCGCAAGAAGGACGACGGAAAGTACGAGCTCACCGACGCCGCCCGCGGCGGGCCGGACTGGATGCGCGGCTTCCCCGGCGGGTCCGGACCCCGGAACCCCGAGGACGCGGTGCGGGAGATTGAGGCGTACGCCACGTACCTCGAGGACCTCGCCCGGTCCGATCGGGACCGGGTCCACGCGATCGACGCGCGGTTGCTGGCGGTCGTCCGCCGGCTCGAGGCGCTCGCGCGCGCCGCCCCGGGCACCGGGCGGGGATCGTCGTAGGCGGAGGAGGAAGGGACGATGTCGAGCTGGTCGGACTACAACGTCTGGGAACGCGGCGAGGGCCTCTGGCGCGGGCTGCGCATCCGGATCGCCGCGACGTTCGCGCTCGCCGCCGGAGGATTCGTCGCGCTCCTTCTGTACGCCGCCTTCCTCGCCTCGCGGTTCGCGTGGTACGAGAACCTCGCCGTGATCCTCTCCGCCCTCGTCCTGATCCCGGCGACGATCGTGGGGATGTGGCTCCTCTGGGGTCTCTCGCTCCACCGCCGCTTCGCCCCGGACGAGCCGTTCGGTCCGTTCGACCCCTGGTAGACCGCGCGGGCGGAGCCGCGCCGCCGCAATCGCTTTAGAGGGCGGCCCCGTCGGCGGGCCGTCCTCTCCCTTCTCGCATGCCCGAAGTTCCGGCGGTACCGGTCAGCGCGAGCCGAGCGTCGGTCTTCCGGCGGAGGGCCCCGACGGACGCGAATCTCACCGGGAACGTCTTCGGCGGCCCGATCCTCTCGGAGGTCGACCGGGTGGCCTATATCTCCGCCGCGCGCCCGGCGAAGGCGAACCGCGTCACCGCCCCCTTCGATTGGGTCGATCTCCACTCCCCGGTGCACGTCGGCGACGTCGTGGACTTCGAGGCGGAGCCCACGTCCGTGGGCCGCACCTCGAGGGAGGTCGGGGTCCGGGTCCACTCGGAGGCCGTGACCGGCGGGGGAACTCGACGGGTCGGGCAGGCCTTCGTGACGAGGGTCGCGGTCGATCGGGACGGACGCCCGGTCCCGGTGCCGCCGCTCGCGCTCGGGTCGGCCGAGGAGCGGGCCCGGTTCGCACCGGGACATCGGTGGATGGAAGAACGGCGCCGCGCGCGGGCCCCGGCCGGAGGGTGACGATGCTCTGCGAGATGTGCGGGAAGGACGTGGTCGCGACGGGTCGGATCCGGATCGAAGGAACGGTGCTCAACCTCTGCGGGGACTGCGCCCGGTTCGGCGAGCCGATCGATCCGGTGCCGGCCGCCGCCCCGACCCCGGGGGCTCCGGCGCGTT
>JASHYU010000051.1 GCA_030042855.1 Thermoplasmata archaeon | reverse complement strand
AGGCTGTACGTGGGATTGCCGGACCGGAGATTCCACCCGATCTGGGTCACGATCATCCCGACGATGAACTGGAGGACGCCGACGATCCACAGGATCGCTCCGTGATGGACGGACCGGTGCACGAGCGGGCCGTAGCGTTCTCCGGGCGCTGAGCTCTCTTCCGGCATGGTCACGTGCCCCGATGGGGGCGAGCGGTTTCCGGACGTCGGCCCGCTCCGCGCGCGGCGAACCGGGGCCAGCCCTCCCTGCCGAAGCGGCGCGACCCGACCTCCTGCGACATCTCCAGCCGGAGTAAGGGGACGGGCGCGCGATATAAAGCCACGAATCGACGTGCGGGCCACCGAACGTGCCCGTGACGTCCTCGCTCCCCCGGGCAAATCGTTCGGTGAGGTCGACTGGGGAGGGCCTCCCGGCGCGGTCCCGATTCCTCTCCGCCGATCGCTACCGGGTGGAGCGGGAGTGGCACCGCTACTCGGGCACGGCGCAGCGCGACCTGTTCCGGATCCTGCGCGAGCGATTCATCGAGAGGAACCGCGTCGCGGCGTCCTGGGCCCTCGATGTCGGTTCGGGCCCCGGTCGGTTCACCTCGAGCCTCGGTACCGGCGACGGCCGCACCGTCGCGTTCGATCTCTCGCGGGTCGCGCTCCGATACCTCGCCGAGAACTGGACGGCGGGCGCGGGCACGCCGCGTCGGCCCGATCGGGTGCGGGGCGACGCGGTCCGACCCCCCTTTCGGGAGCGCGCCTTCGGGGTCGTCGCGCTCCTCGGCAACGCGCTGGGATTTGCCGGGGCGGCGGCACCCGAGATGCTCCGGGCGGTGGGCTCCCTCGTCGCCCCCCAGGGACGCCTCCTGCTCGAGATCGCTCCCGGTCCGGGAGAGTCCTCGAACTACCTACGTCGACTGCCGGCGACGAGCGTGCGGCGCCTTCTTCGATCGCCGGTGCCCGCGGTGCTCCCGCGCATCGAGCGCGAAGGGTTCCGGCGGGAGCCCTCCCGCAAGGCGCGCCCGGGCGAGTTCCACCGCTATTTGGTGCCCGATCTCGCGCGCGAACTGCGCCACGCTGGATGGTCCGTCCGCGAGGCGCTCGCCGTGGCGCCGGCGATCGGCACCCGGCCCAGCCTGGCGAGCCAGATCCGGTCGGACCCGAAGGCGTGGGACCATCTCCTCACCGTCGAGGAGGAACTGGGGCGGCGTCCGGAGCGACTCTCCGACGCAGCCGCGGTCCTCATGGCGGCCGATCGGGCCGACTCCGAGGATACGATTAACTAGGCGTCGGAGCCGTTTCTTTCGATAGAGAGCGGCCTCTTGTCAGCGGCGACGCCCACTGTGCGGTCGACGAAGCGTCCCGCGGCGCCGGCCACGCGCTCGGTGACGGTCCCGGCGCCCGAGGACCTCGAGCTCGCGGCGGACGACGCGCTCCTGCAGCTGCGGATCGGCCGGTCGGCGCACCTCTACGCCGTCCTCGCCTCGGCGGCCCTCGCGCTGGACGGCGTGCTGCTCCTGTTCTTCTACCCCAACCTCCCCTCGCTCCCCGTCGGTCGCACCGGGGGTCCCGCGCTGGCGGATTCGTTCTACCTCCTGCTGCCCCTCCTCGGCGGGCTCGCGATCTCGATCGTCGGCGTCGCCTCCAAGTGGGAAGCGTACCAGCTCTGGCCGTGGGAGCTCCACTTCTCGGTCAGCGTCGCGGCGGTCGGGGCGAACGTGGCGATCGCGGCCGTCTATGGGCTGCGGGTCGCCGGCGTCGGGTCGTTCGCCGCGCTCTCGCTCGCCCCCTGGTTCTATCCGATCGAGCTCGCCGGGATCTCCCTCGCGTTCGTCGGGATTGCGCTCACCTGGAACGCCTGGACGTTCCGGCAGTGGTCGAGCGCCCTCACCGCTGGCCTCCCGGTGGCCACCGCGCTGCTCGTGTACTTCCCTCCGGCGACGGCGACCGGGGCCTCGATCGCGCTCGCGGTCAGCCTGTTCCTGTCGGCGATCCTCTTCCTCACGTCGGGCTCCCTGCTCCATCTCATGTCCTCGGGGACGCGGTCGCACGAGCGGGCCCTCATCACCTCCGGCCAGAGCCGCATGTTCCGCCTGGCGGACGACCTCCGGCAGCGGGAGGCGGCGACCCAGTTCCGCGAGGCCGCGCTCGTCAAGCGCGAGGCGGACGTCGAGAACAGCCTCCTCTCGATCAAGCGCCAGAACGGCGCGCTGACCGAGGGGCGCCAGCAGCTCGACGACCTCGAAGCGGGCTACCGGGAGCGCTCGGACTCGCTGGTCGCCAAGGAACGCATGTGGGCGGGCCAGGTCGCCGAGCTCGACGCACGCCAGCGCCTCCTCGAGGACCAGGCCAAGGCCCTCGCCCTCCGGGAGGACGAGGTGGCCCGGCTCGGGCCGCAGTACTCCGCCCGCGAGGAGCGGCTCGTGGCCGAGGAGACCCGTCTCGCCCAGCGCGAGGTCGAGCTCGCCCAGCGGGACCAAGCCCTCGCCCGGCGCGCCTCCGCCTCCAGCGAATCGGAAGCTCGCCTCACGGCCCGGTCGAAGGAGCTCGACCTGCGGATGGCGGACGTGGTACAACGCGAGACCGAGATGGGCGGCCTGGCGGCGGCCATCGCGCTCTCGGATCCGAGCGCCGCCAGCACCGCCGCGCTCACCGAGCGCGAGGCGAAGCTCCAGAAATTGAAGGCGGTGCTCGACGAGCAGAACCTGGCCCTCGGCCGGACCGCGCGGCAAGCGAGCGAGAAGGCCGCGGCGGCGGACCAGGCGCTCCAGCAGGCCGCGACCCGGGAATCGGGAGTCGTTGCCCGCGAGGCCGCCGTCCGCCAGCGGGAGTCGGAGCTCGCGAGCGCCCGGCAGGCCACGGACGAGCGTCGGGGCCAGTACGAGACCGCGGCCCGTGACTACCAGTCCCGCGTCGAGGCGCTCCGACTCCGGGAGTCGGAGGCCGCCCAGAAGCGATCCGACCTCGACCGGACGATGAAGGGGGTCACCGAGCGCGAGGCGGCCTCCTCCGAGCGCGAGCGCCGGATCGCCGCTTCGACGGCCGATCTCGAGCGTCGGGACCGGGACCTCACGTCCCGAGAACGCGCGCTCGAGGCCCGCGAGGCCGAAGTGAGCCTTCGGCTGCAAGCGACCGGGGCGGCCCCCGACCTCCCGATCGCGGGCCTGGCCGCGATGGCGGTCGCGGACCGGCTCGACACCGTTCCCTCGTCCCGACCGTCCCTGCCG
Source organism: Thermoplasmata archaeon (assembly GCA_030042855.1). The sequence continues at coordinate 1,112 of JASHYU010000051.1, read as the reverse complement.
GATACGCTCCAGGCCCCCTCGGGCCGCCGCTTCCCCGACCGCCTGCCCACCGGGACCCCTCGCCTCGACGACCTACTGCTCGGGGGCCTCCCGCCGGCCGGGCACGTCGTCGTGCTCGGCGATCCGTTCGTCGGAAAGGAGGTCGTGCTCTACGCGTTCCTCGCCGAGGGGCTGAAGCATGGCGAGCCCGCGGTCCTCGTCACCGCGTCGCGCTCGCCCGAGGAGGTCGCCGAGAGCCTCGGGGTGGTCCTTCCCCAGTTCCGCGAGTACGAGCAGATGGGCATGGTCCGATGGATCGATGCCTCGGGTTCGGGGGGCGCCACGGTCCCGGGGCGCGCCGTGGTGAAAGGGTCCGACGACCGGACCGGGATCCTGTCGTCGCTCGTCGCCGCGAGCCAGGAGGCGTCGGCCCGCGGGGGGAGATTCCGCGTCGGGTTCCTCGGGCTCTCGACCGTCCTCGCCCACGGGGAGGAGCGCGTCGGGCTCTCGTTCCTGCAGAACGTCGTCGGGATCCTCAAGCCCCGTCGCGCGCTCGCGATGTACTCGCTCGAGGCCGGGGCGCTCTCCGAGCCCCAGGTCGAGACCCTCCTGTCCCGGATGGACGGGGCGATCGTCTTCCGGCAGGACCGGGACCGGACCTTCCTCGCCGTGAAGGGGTTCGGCGAGGTGGAGACGCACGACTGGGTCGAGTGCCGGGCGACCCAGCGGTCCCTCATCATCGGATCGTTCGCGCTCGAGCGCATCCGCTAGCCGGGTTCACGCGTCCGGGTACTCGGACCGGTCGACCACGTAGCGGGCCGGCTCCCCGCGGAAGAACCGGGCGAGGTTGGCGACGGCCCGGTCCAGGGCGTAGGCTTCGGTCGTGGGGCCGAAGCCGGCATCGTGGGGGGTCCCGAGGAAGTTCGGGAGGTCGGCGAACGGGAACCGGGTCGCGAAGGTGCCGTGCACGAAGTCCTCGTCCCACCACGGATCGAACGCCGCCCGGAAGTTCGGGTGCGCGGCGAGGTGGCGGTAGACGGCCGCTTCGTCGGCGGTCGCGGCGCGGCCCACGTTGACGTAGATCGCCTCCGGCTTCATCGCCCCGAGCTCGGCCTCGCCGATCGTTCCGCGCG
>JASHYU010000002.1 GCA_030042855.1 Thermoplasmata archaeon | reverse complement strand
CGCGAGATCCGGGAGGCGGTCGAGTACCCGCTCCTGCGCTCCGAGCTCTACAAGAAAGTGGGCGTCGACCCGCCGAAGGGCGTCCTCCTGATCGGCTCGCCCGGGACGGGTAAGACGCTGATCGCGAAGGCGGTCGCGCATCACACGAACGCGACGTTCGTTCGGCTCGTCGGGAGCGAGCTCGTCCAGAAGTACATCGGCGAGGGCGCGCGCCTCGTCCGCGAATTGTTCCAGCTCGCGCGGGAGAAGGCCCCGACGATCATCTTCATCGACGAGGTCGACTCGATCGGCGCGAAGCGGCTCGAGGTCGCGACGAGCGGCGACCGGGAGGTCCAGCGGACGCTCATGCAGCTGCTCGCCGAGATGGACGGGTTCGAGCCCCTCTCGAACGTCAAGATCATCGCCGCGACGAATCGCCCCGACATCCTCGATGACGCGCTCCTACGGCCCGGCCGATTCGACCGGATCATCGAGATCCCGGTGCCGACCTACCAGGGCCGGGCCGAGATCTTCCGGATCCACACCCGCGGGATGGCGATCCACGAGCCGGTCGACTTCGAGCAGCTCGCGGGACGGTGCGAGGGCGCGACCGGGGCCGACATCCGGGCGGTCTGCACGGAGGCCGGCATGTGGGCGATCCGGGAAGAGCGGGACAGCGTGACCACCGCCGACTTCGACCGCGCGATCGAGAAGGTCGTCGGCGAAGAGGAACTCCGCAAGGAGTCCGTCACGATGTTCGCCTGAGCGCGCGCTCTCGCTCGTTCCGATATGGGACGTGCCCGTTCGCGGTCTCGGCCCGGGCGGCGCCCGGAGCCTTGGCCCCGCACGCTGTTCGTCCGCCACGCCGGAATCTACGCTCCGTACCTCCGGGCCCGAGCGGCGTTCGGTCGACGGGAGGCCCAGGGGGTCGGTCGGATCCTGCGACGCGCCGGGATCCGGCCCCCCGCCCGAGTGCTCGATATCGCCTGCGGTCTCGGCCGGCACGTGATCCCCCTCGGCCGCGCCGGCTTTCGGGTGGTCGGGACCGACCTGTCCCGCACCTTCCTCGCCGAGGCGCGTCGCAGCGCCCGTCGCGCCGGCCTCGGTCGGTCGGCTGCGAGGTTCTATCCGGCCGACTATGCCCACGTGACCGAAACGCTCCGACGGGCCGGGGAGGCGCCGTTCGACGCGGCGATCTGCCTGTTCACCTCGATCGGCTACCGGGGGCGCGCGGCGGACGCCCGTGTGCTGCGCGAAATCCGGCGCGTGGTGCGCCCGGGCGGGCTCCTCGTCTGGGAGACGGCCGACCTCGATCGGGTGCGGCGCCATTTCGAGCCCGAGTCCACGCTACGGCTCGACCCGGGCCTTGAACACCGCGAACTCCGGACGTACGATCGCGCGCGGTCCGAGATCCGGTCGCGTTGGACGTTCTACCGGGTCGGTCGGATCCGTCGACGCCTGCTAAAGGTCGAGGTCCGGGTGCAGGTGTACACCGAGCGCACTGCGCGGGACCTGCTGCGGCATGCCGGCTGGCGAGTGACCGAGGTCTACGGCGAGCTCATCGCGCTCCGACAACGGTCCCGGGCGACTCGTCGGCTCGTGCTCGTCGCCCGACGCCCGCTCTCGAGCGCCGCCGGATCGCGCGGGTCCGTCCTCACGCCCGCGCGTCGCCCCGCGCGAAGATGCGGGGACCGGTGGGCACCGAGAGGTCCACGAGGTACGCCACGTCACCCCCGGCAAAGGCGACCGGTCGGTCCGCGGTGAGCCGGGCGCTGCCCCCCGCGAGCTCGTCGAGGACCGCCGGGACCGACTGGAGGCCGAGAGCGAGATGCAGCTGCGCGCCCGGGCCGGCGTCCCCGCGGTAGTACCGGCACTTCTCGAAGCGCTCGAGCGCCACGGTCGAGCTGTCGGAGAGCGAACCCTCCGGGGCCAGCGTCTGCCCCCGGGACAGCTCGTCCGCCTCCACGCCCTTGAGCGCCACCCCGACCCGCTCGCCCGCCGCGGCGTCCTTCCGATCCACGTCGTGCACCTGGATCGATCGGATCTCGACCGACTTCGGCGTGGGATAGAGCCGAAGCCGCTCGTGCGCGCGTAACACGCCGCGCCGCACGACCCCGAGGGCGACCGCGCCGACGCCCTTCACGGGGAACGCGTGGTCGATCGGCACGCGCACCGGACCTTCGGACGGCGGTGCCGTGAGGCCGTCCACGAGCTCGCGGAGCTTCGGCGGATCGAGCGGGACCTGCGGGGCGGCGGCGAGCCGGCCCCCCTTCAGCACGCGGGCGACCTCCTCCGCTCCGACCGAAGGTCCGATCACGACGGTCGTCGGGACGCTCGAGAGTTCGACGGTCGCGATCGTCTCCGCGACCGGCCGCGAGAGCTCGGCGATGACGAGCAGCGCGTGGTCCGCCATCGCGAGGGCCGTGAGCAGCGGCGGGAACTTCTCCGGGAACTGCGTTGGCTCGACGACCGTGATGGCGGCGTCGTCGTGGACGGTGTTGAACAGGGTGAGGTCGGAGGTGGTCCCCTTCTTGCCCAGCTCCTTCGCGATGTCCGGCGCCCCGACCACGGCGACCGTGACGCCCCGCGTCATTCCGACCGGTTCCCCCCGCGCGGGCCGGAGGCAGAGAGCGCGATCTCGCCGTTCTTCCCGTCGATCCGAACCTCCGCCCCGTCCCGGATCGTCCCCGTGAGGATCTGGGTCGTGAGCGGGTCGATCACGAGTCGCTGGATGGTCCGCTTGAGCGGGCGGGCGCCGAACTGGGGGTCGAACCCGGCGTGCGCGAGGAGCTCCTTCGCCGCCTCGCTGGCGCGCAGACGGATCCGGCGTTCGCGCAGGCGCGCCTCGACGCCGGCGAGCTGGAGGTCCACGATCGCAAGGATCTCCTTCTCGGCGAGGGCATGGAAGATCACGGCCTCGTCGATGCGGTTCAGGAACTCCGGACGGAAGCTCGCCCGCAGGACCGGCTCGAGGAGCTTCCGTCGCTCCTCGTCGGTCCGGGCCTCGGCGATGACGTCCGAGCCGAGGTTGCTCGTCATGATGACGAGCGTGTTCCGGAAATCGACCGTGCGGCCCTGTCCGTCCGTGAGCCGCCCGTCGTCCATCAGCTGGAGGAGGACGTTCACGACCTCCGGGTGGGCCTTCTCGACCTCGTCGAACAGGATCACGGTGTACGGCCGGGATCGGACCGCCTCGGTGAGCTGGCCACCTTCCTCGTAGCCCACGTACCCGGGCGGCGCGCCGATCAGCCGCGCGACCGTGTGCTTCTCCATGTACTCGCTCATGTCGACGCGCACGAGCGCCCGCTCCGAGTGGAACAGGAACTCGGCCAGCGCCTTCGCGAGCTCGGTCTTCCCGACCCCGGTCGGCCCGATGAAGAGGTACGTCCCGATCGGCCGGTTCGGGTCGCTGAGCCCGGAGCGCGAGCGGCGCACCGCCTTCGAGACCGCGGCGATCGCCTCGTCCTGGCCGACGACCCGTGCGCGGAGCGCCTCCTCCATGCGCAGGAGACGTTCGGTCTCCCCGGCGAGCATGCGGCTCACGGGGACGCCGCTCCACTTCGAGATCACCTGGGCGACGTCCTCTTCCGTGACCTCCTCCCGGAGGAGCGCCTCCTCCGGCCGTCGTTCGACGGTCTTCGAGAGGTCCTCGATCTTCTTCTGGAGCTCGGGCACGGTCCCGTAACGGAGGCGGGCCGCCGCCTCGAGGTCGCCCGAACGCTCGGCCGTTTCCTCGCCGGCCTTCGCGGTGTCGAGTTCGGCGCGCAGGGCCCGCAGGCGCTCGAGCTGCTCCTTCTCCCGCTTCCACCGCGCCTGGAGCGCCGTCTCTCGCTCCTTGAGGCCCGCGAGCTCCTTCTCGAGCGCCCGGAGCCGCTCCTTGCTCGCCGCGTCCTTCTCTCGCTGGAGCGCCGTGCGCTCGATCTCGAGCTGACGGATCCGGCGCGAGAGCTGGTCGAGTTCGCCGGGCCGCGACTCGAGGCTCAGGCGCACCATCGAGGCCGCCTCGTCGACCGCGTCGATCGCCTTGTCGGGGAGGTGACGATCGGAGATGTAGCGGGACGAGAGCGTCGCGGCGGCCACGAGCGCCGCGTCCTGGATCCGAACCCCGTGGTGCAGCTCGTAGCGCTCCTTGAGGCCCCGGAGGATCGAGATCGTGTTCTCGACCGACGGCTCCGAGATCGGCACCGGCTGGAACCGCCGCTCGAGGGCCGCGTCCTTCTCGATGTACTTGCGGTACTCCTGGGTCGTTGTCGCGCCGATGCAGTGGAGGGTCCCGCGCGCGAGCGCGGGCTTGAGCAGGTTCGAGGCGTCCAACGCCCCGCCCTCGGTCGCGCCCGCGTGGACGAGCGTGTGCAGCTCGTCGATGAACAGCACGACCGAGCCTTCCGAACGCTCGATCTCCTTGAGCACCGCCTTCAGCCGCTCTTCGAACTCCCCCCGGAACTTGGCCCCGGCGAGCAACGCCCCAAGATCGAGCGCCACGACCCGTTTGTCCCGCAGGGACTCGGGCACGTCGCGGGTGGCGACGCGGAGCGCGAGGCCCTCGACGACCGCGGTCTTCCCGACGCCGGGGTCCCCGATCAGCACGGGGTTGTTCTTCGTGCGTCGCGAGAGGATCTGGATCACGCGCCGGATCTCCTCGTCCCGCCCGATCACGGGGTCCAACTTGCGTTCCTTCGCGAGCGCGGTGAGATCCTTCCCGTACTTCTCGAGGGCCTGGTACTGGGCCTCCGCGTCGCGGCTCTCCACCGGGCGGTCGCTGCCGCGCAGCTCCGCGAGCGCCCCTTCCAAGGACGCCCGTCGGATACCGTACTGCTCCAAGAGGTCGCGTGCGGGGCTCGCCACGGATACGAGTCCGAGGAGGAGCTGGTCGACGCTCGTGTACCGGTCGTGGTGCTTCGCCGCCTCGGCCTCGGCGGCGTCGATCGCCTGGGTGAGGCTGCGGGACAGGTACTGGTCCGACGGCGCGACGTGGTCGGCGGTCGGGAGTTTCGTGAGCTGCTCCTCGAGCTGCGCCGCCAGTCGGTCCACCGGGACCCGCAGCGAGTTGAGGAGCGCGACCGTCGGCCCGTCCGAGGCCTCGAGGAGACTCGCGAGCAGATGCTCCGGTTCGACCGAGGGGTGTCGGAGCTCGGAAGCATGCTGGAACGCGCGCTCGAGCGCCGAACGCGCCGCGTCGGTGAGCCGGTCGAGGTGCATGCGGAGGTCGCACATTTGGCCAAGCCGATTTAAGCGGAGCCCCTGTGACGCGGGACCGTGGCCGACCTCTCAATCCGCTGCGCGGGGATCCCGCTGCGGAACCCGTTCCTCCTCGCCTCCGGGATCTGGGGCGAAAGCGGGGACTCGCTCGCTGGGGCCTGGGCGGCCGGCGCGGGCGGCGTGATCACCAAGTCGATCGGTTCGACCCCTCGCCCGGGCTATCCCAACCCCACGATCGAGACCTACGAGCGCTGGGGTCTCCTCAACGCGATGGGCCTCCCGAATCCCGGCATCGACGAGTATCCGCGCGAGATCGAGACCGCGCGACGGGCCGGGGCGACGATCATCGGGTCGATCTTCGCGGGCGACGCCGAGGAGTTCGGGGAGCTCTCCGAGCGCATGGCCGCGACGGGGGTCGCCGCCCTCGAGCTCAATCTCAGCTGTCCGCACGCGGAGGGATTCGGTACCGAGGTCGGGAGCGATCCCGCGGACGTCGAGGCGATCGTTCGCGCGGTCGTCCGCCGCGTACGAATACCGGTGATCGCCAAGATCACCCCGAACTCAGCGGACCCCGCCGCGCTCGCGGCCGCGGCCGAGCGAGCCGGTGCGTCGGCGATCAGCGCCATCAACACCCTCCGAGGGCTCGCGATCGACGTGCGGCTGCGGCGACCGGTGCTGTCGCACGGCCTCGGCGGATTGAGCGGTCCGGCGATCAAGCCCGTCGGGCTCGCCTGCGTCTGGCAGATCTACGAACGCGTGCGCATCCCCGTCATCGGCGTCGGGGGCATCATGACGGCCCAGGACGCCCTCGAGTACGTGATGGCGGGGGCTCGGGCGCTCGAGGTCGGCACGGCAATCGCGTTCCAGGGAGTCGGCGTGTTTACCTCGCTCGACCGCGACCTCTCGGCCCTGCTCGACGCGCTGGGGTACGCTCGTCTCGAAGAGGCGGTCGGAGTCGCCCACTCGGCCCAGGGTTGATCGGCGCTCGGTCGCCGCGCTCGGTCACGAGGCAGGCCGAGCGTCGGTCGATCCCGGTGCCGGGGCCCGGGCGGCGGGTGCCCGGCGTCCGATGACCTCCGTGGCGAAGAGCGCGATCGCGCCAAGGACGATGAAGAGGGCGCCGGCAACCACGAAGCAGTACTGGAACGCGATGTGTTGCGGGAGAGTGACCAACCCGCCGGGCGTCAGCCGGACGGTGACGAACGTCGAGAGGATCCCTCCGGCGAGGGGGGCGCCGATGCTCTGGCCGATGTACCGGAACGACGTGTTCAGCGAAGTGCCGAGGCCCATCTCGCCCTTCTCGAGGGAGAGAACGAGAAGGTTCTGGACCGAGACGCTCAGCAATCCGCCGCCGACGGCGTATGCGCACAGGAACAACGAGACCTCGAGGGCACTCGAGGCCGAGCCGAGGAGCAAGTAGCCCGCCATCCCGAAGACCGCGCCGAGGAAAAGGAAAGGTCGCACCCCATAGCGCGGGATGACCGTCCCGGCCGCGTACGCCACGGGCAAGAGGACGACCACGAGAGGCATGAGCGCGACACCGGCCGCGACGATGCCCAGACCGAAACCGGCCGGCGAGGGAAGCTGCAGGTAGTACGTGATCGCCTGGAAGGCTACGTAGCCCGAGATCCCGAAGATCAGGACGACCAGGTTCGCGACGAGCACGTTTCGCTTTCGCAGAAGGCGGAGGTCGAAGACGGGCTCCGGTCGTCGTCGCTCGAACAGCGCGAGCGGGATCAGGGCGAGCAGGCCGCCGACGATGAGTCCGAGGACCGGCAGGGACGTCCACCCCCAGGTTGCCCCCTCGGAGAGGCCGAGGACGATCGCGGTGAGCGCGCCCCCGAGGGACAACGCCCCGACGAGGTCGAGTCGAACGCCGGGCTTCAGGTTCGGCGACTCCCGGATCCACACGTAGACGAGCCCCGAGAGGGCCGCGATGCACGGGATCGCGAGGTGGTAGTTCGCCTGCCAGCCGAACTCCTCCGTAACGAACGCACCGGCCAAGATCCCCAAGGCGCCGCCGGCGACCTGGACCGCGCTGATCAGTCCCTGGGCCCGGGGCACTAGGGCGCGCGGGAACTCCTCGCGGGCCAGGCTGAACGCCAGCGGGAACACCCCGAGGCCCACGCCCTGGAAGAAGCGCGAAGCGAGGACGAGGCCGAACGTCGGGGCGAAGGAGGTCGTCGTCGCTACCGCGAGGTACGCGACGAGCGTCGCCAGCAGGACGCGCCGCTTGCCGTAGATGTCGCCCAGCTTCCCCACGATGGGCATCATCGCCACGCCGAACACCGTGTAGAGCGAGATCAGGAGACTCGTCTCGGCGATGCTCACGTGGTACACGCCGGCGATGGTCGGGAGCGAGGGGACGAGCATCACGTCGATGTACACGATGAGCGCGGACAGCGCCGAGAGCAGCACGAGCGCTCGGTTCGCGTACGAACGGTCGAACGCGGGGACCGGCCGATCGGCGGTCGATGGTTCGGCACCCGGATTCCCGGCCATCGGTCCTCGGAGAAGTGTACGGCCGAGCGTGGAATCCGCCTGCTACCTCACCGGCTAGGCTTTTTCCCCTTCCCCGCCGTCCGCCGGGGGGTCGGTGCGATGCGTAAGCTCGTGGTCGAGCTCTACGGCCGCGGCCTTCGTGAGGCGGTCGGAAGGAGCGCCTCCATGCGCCGGCTGAAGGCGTTCGAAGTGCTCCAGATCCTCCGGTACGACCGGAATGGGTTCGCCGCAATCTGCCGCATCACGCCGCGGGACCCGCGGGTCCGGGTGGAGGAGATCTTCCGCGACGATCCCGCGACCTCCGAGCTCCAGGTACTGGAACGGGGGCCTCGCTCGTCGATCGCCTTCGTGAAACGCCGCTCCCTCGCCCACCGGCCCGGCCCGTCCGGGCCCGCCGTATTCGGGGCGGAGGTCACGCGTCCGGGCTCGGGTTACCTGCTCGGACCGCTCGGCTTCCGGGACGGGCGACTACGCTACACCTTTGTGGGCGACCAACGGCAGCTCCGAGAGATCCTCGGACGCGCCGATGCCCGGCGCATCAAGTATCGGATCGTCTCGTTGACCGAGGCCGAATTTGGGAGCTCGCCGCTCGACCGATTGACGGATGCCCAGCGCTCGGTGCTCACGACGGCCTACCGGCTGGGATACTACGCCGTTCCGCGCCGGACCTCCTCCCGCCGACTCGGCCAGGCATTGGGCGTGGAGGCGGGGACCGTCGTCGAGCATATCCGGAAGGCCGAGAAGCGTCTGCTCGACGCGCTCCTGGGATCCTAGAGGGGTGCTGCGACCGGGACCGGTCGACGGACCCCTGCGCGTCGTTGGCTCGCCTTGCCCCGACCAAGCCGCTATAATGAGCGGCTCACTCCTTTCGCTGTGCGGGCCGACGTACGGGTGACGGACAGGGTCCTCGAGACGCCCTCGACGGTCACCCTGAGATTCCCTTATCCCCTCGAGGCCGAGCCCGGTCAGTTCGTGATGGTCTGGGTGCCGGGCGACGACGAACTGCCCATGTCCCTGTCGTACCCGTCGGGGCCGGCGAAGGGAGTGACGGTCAAGGTGATGGGGGAGACGAGCCGCCACATCCAGTCGATTGAGCCCGGGAGTCAGCTCGGCATACGGGGGCCGTACGGCAACCGGTTCGATACCACCGCACGAAGGATCCTGGTGGTCGCCGGCGGCTCCGGGGCCGCCGTGCTGGCGCCGGCGGCCGAGGTCGCCCGGTCCCGCGGAGGCCGTGTGGTCGCGGCGCTGGGGGCCCTGCGGGAGTCCGAGCTCCTGTTCCGACGACGCTTCGAGTCGATGGGAGCTCGTGTCGAGATCGCGACCGACGACGGCTCGGCCGGTTATCACGGCTTCGTCACGCCGGTCGCCGAGCGACTCCTCGAGAGCGAGCCGTTCGATGCGGTGTGGACCTGCGGCCCCGAAGTCATGATGCGCAAGGTCGTTGAGTCGGCCGCAGCCCGAGGAACTCCCACGTTCTGCTCGATGGAGCGGCATATGAAGTGCGCCCTCGGCATGTGCGATGCCTGCGCCCTCGGCCCGTACCATGTGTGCGTGGATGGACCCGTCTTTCCGGCGGAGCGACTACGGACCGTGCCGGATTTCGGCTCGTTCCACCGGGACCCCTCGGGCCGTCGGGTCCCGTTCTGACGATCGCCTGGCGGGACCGGGGCTCGGCCCAGCGCCCATGAGATTCGGAAAACAGCGCAGGCTTTATGCCCGGGATTTTCTACGACCCGCCGCAGGTTGTCTGTGAAGGTTTTGGTCGTAAGCGGCGGCGTGATTTCGGGCCTCGGGAAGGGGATCACCACCTCCTCTCTGGGCCGCCTCCTGAAGGCCCGCGGGATCCCGGTGACGATCCTCAAGATCGACCCGTATCTCAACGTGGATGCGGGCACGATGAACCCGTACCAGCACGGCGAAGTGTTCGTGCTCGACGACGGAACCGAGGCGGACCTCGACCTCGGGAACTACGAGCGGTTTCTCGGGCAGAGCCTCGTGGGGACGCACAACCTGACGACCGGAAAGATCTACCGCGCGGTGATCGAGAAGGAGCGGCGCGGCGACTACCTCGGCAACACCGTCCAGATCATCCCGCATGTGACGGGAGAGATCAAGCGGACGATTCGCGAGGTCGCCCAGGCGGCCGGCGCCGAGGTCATCCTCGTCGAGGTGGGCGGGACGGTCGGCGACATCGAGTCGATGCCGTTCCTCGAGGCCCTGCGCGAGCTCTCCTACGAACTGGGCGAGGGCCATATGGCGTTCGTCCACACGACGCTCGTCCCGGTCGTCGGCCCGGTCGGCGAGGCGAAGACCAAGCCGCCCCAGCACTCGGTCCGGGAGCTCCGCGCGATCGGGATCCGCCCGAACCTGATCATCGCCCGGGGACCCGCGCCGCTCGCGCCCGACATCAAGGCCAAGATCTCGCTCTTCTGCGACGTCCCGCCC
>JASHYU010000050.1 GCA_030042855.1 Thermoplasmata archaeon | reverse complement strand
GTCGCCCGTGCGCAGCCAGCCGTCGCGGAGGACCGCCGCGGTCTCCTCGGGCTGCTGGTAGTAGCCGAGCATCACCTGCGGGCCCCGGATCTCGAGCTCGCCCACCTCGTCGGGTCCGAGCACCCGGCCGGGATCGTCGAGCGCGACGATCCGCTGGTCGGTGTCCGGCAGCGGGAGCCCGATCGAACCCGACCGGCGCTCGCCCTCGACGGGGTTCGCGTGGGTCGCGGGCGACGCCTCGGTCAGCCCGTAGCCCTCGATGAGGCTCGCCCCCGTGAGCTCCTCGAAGCGGCGAGCGACCTCGAGCGGGAGCGGGGCCGATCCGCTGAGGCAGTACCGGATCGACCGAACGTGGTACTTCGCGATGTCCGGCCGCTGGATCAGCCCCTGGTAGAGCGCGGGGACGCCGGGGAACTGCGTCGGGCGGTACCGGTCGATCAGGCGGAGGAGCTCGGGGACGTCCGGTTTGGTCTGCAGGACGATCGTCCCACCCTCGTAGAGCCCCATCAGGAGCGCGACCGTGAGGCCGTAGATGTGGAAGAACGGGATCGCGGCGACGACGACCTCCTCGCCGGGCCGTCGCGTGAGGTTCCAGGCGTCCGACTGGACCACGTTCGCGACGAGGTTCCGGTGCGTCAGGATCGCCGCCTTGGGCCGACCGGTGGTGCCCCCGGTGTACTGGAAAACGGCGGGGGTCGTGACCGGATCGCCCCGAAACGCCGGTGCGGGGCCCGGGCTCCGAACGGCCGCGCCCCAGGCCACCACCTCCGGGTCGGCCGGAAACTCGGTAGCCAGGTGCTGGCGGCGCATCACGGAATTGACGAACGGCCGGGTGTACCAGGGGTACAGCTCCCGGAGCCGCGCGACGTAGACGCGCGCGACCGGCGCCTCGGCCCGCACCTTGGCGAGGTTCGGATACAGGAACTCGAGCGTCACGACCGCCGTCGGGGCGGAGTCCTTCAGGAGGCGGACGAGGTCCTGCCCGAGGTAGAGCGGGCTCACCTGGACGACAATCGCGCCGAGCCGCAGCACCCCGAAGAACGCGATCGGGTAGACCGGACAGTTCGGCAGGTACAGGGCGACCCGATCCCCGGGCCCGACGCCGTCCCGCGCGAGCGCGGCGGCGAACCGCTCGCTTTCGTGCCAGAACCGTTCGTACGACCACTTCGAGCCGTAGTAAACGAGGGCCGTCCGGGAGCCCCAGCGCGCTACGCTCCGCTCGACCATCTCGGGCAGGAGCTGGTTCGGCACCTCGACGTGCGGGCGCACCCCGGCGGGGTAGTGGCGGACCCATACCGGGAGGTCCGACGGAGGAGTCCCACCCGCCACGCGCCCTCACCCGGACCCCGGGGCGTCAGCGTCGCGGACGAACTGGACCCCGGGCTTGTAGCCGCGCTGGAATCGGACGCGCTCTCCGATCCGGATCTCGGCGGGGGCGCGCACCTCGGGCATCCAGCCGGTGATCCGACCCCCGCCGTCCAGATCGACGACGACGTAGGCGTACGGGGCGTCGTTCAGGAACTCGTCCCCGGGCACATGGAGGATCGTGAAGGCGCTGACGCGGCCCCGAGGTGAGAGCTCCGCTTCTTCGAGCCCCCGGTGCCCGCACCGCGCGCACGCGAGACCCCAGGTGGCGGTCACGAGGCCGCAGTTCGGGCAGCGGAACCCCCGGAGCCGTCCCTCCTCGGCGTAGGCCCGCAGGAAGTCGTCGATGGCGTGCGGGGCCTTCGGGAGGGAGTCGTCGGTCGCCGACACCGCTCCCCCTACCGGCGCGAGAAGATGTGGACGGAGCAGGAGCCGCCGGTCGCCCCGACGTTGTGCGCGAGCGCGGTCCCGGTCTTCGGGACCTCGCGTCCCTTCGCGAGCCCGTTCATCTGCTCGAAGATCTCCACGACCTGGCTCGCGCCGGTCGCGCTCACCGGGTGGCCCTTCGCCTTGAGCCCGCCGGACGGGTTGACGGGGAGCTTCCCGTCCCGGGCGGTCACGCCCTCGGCGCTCTCCTTCGCCCCCGTGCCCTTCGGGAAGAACCCGAGGTCCTCGAGCGCCATGACCTCGGCGATCGTGAAGCAGTCGTGGACCTCGAGGAAATCGATGTCCTTCGGATCCATCTTCGCCTGGCGGAACGCCTTCGCCGCCGCGGTCCGCGTCGCCGGCAGACCGAGGAGGTCCGGGCGGTCCTGCATGTCGGTCACGGAACCCGACCGGGCGGACGCCCGGATCACGAGCGGCTCGCCCACGGGGTGCTTGACGAACTCCTTCGCCGCGACGACGATCGCGGCCGCGCCGTCCGAGAAGGGACAGCAGTCGTAGAGGCGGAGCGGCGTCGCGATCATCGGCGAGGCGAGGTAGGTGTCCATCGAGATCTCCTTCTGGAAGTGGGCGTGCGGGTTCCGGGCCGCGTTCGCGTGGTTCTTGATCGCGACCGAACCGAACATCTCGTCGCGCGTCGGGAACGCTTGGCGGTACGCGCTCGCGAGCGTCGCGTAGAGTCCGGGGAACGTCGCCCCGTTCCGCGTCTCGAACGCGTAGTCCGCCGCGATCGCGAAGTAGCTCGTCGACGTGAGCGTGTCGAGGTGGGAGAGCTTCTCGGCTCCCACGACCAGCGCGGCGTCCGCGAACCCGCCCGCGACATGCACGAACGCCTCGTGCAGCGCAGCGCTCGAGGACGAGCACGCGGACTCGAGCGTGA
>JASHYU010000049.1 GCA_030042855.1 Thermoplasmata archaeon | reverse complement strand
CGCGCTCGAGGAAGAACTCCGCGGCCCGCTCCACGCATCCGGTCATCGCGGCGTTCCACCGGGACTTGGGATAGACCGCGAACGCGCTCAGGCCCTCCCACGAGTCGAGGTTGCGCCCCGAGCCGAAGCACGACCAGCCGCCGAGCGGGCTGGAGGTCTCGACCAGCCACTCGAGACTGCGCCGGACCCGAGGATCGTCGCCGTACCCGAGGCGGATCAGGGAGCGGGCCAGATTGCCGACGAGGCAGTGGTGTCCCACGCCCTTCGCATTGCCGCCCACCCACCGCCCTCGAGCGGGAAGCGGTCCATCCAGAGCTCGGCCGAGTCCCGGACGGCCGCGTGCTCCCGGGTCAGGCCGAGATCGGCGAGGACAATCATCCGCCAGTTCGTGGCGAGGTACTTGGGGGTGTAGAGGTTCTCCGGCCGCGCCCACCAGCCGCCCGGGTCCCGCGCGGCGAGGATGTCGGCCACCCATCCCCGTTCCGGTAGCCGATGCCGGACCTCCCGGACCTCGGGATCCTTCTCGGAACGACCGAGCAGATCGCGCAGCGTGCGGTACTGAACGGAGGGCTGGGACGGGTCGAGCAACCAGTCGATCACGCGCCGCGACGTCACGGCCGGCGGCAGGGTCGACCGGGTTATAGGTCCGGACCGAGCAGTCGGATCGGGATCCGTACGCGCAGCGGCGTCGCATCGCGGCGAGCCGAGGCGCCCGCGACCGCCGCTCGGGGGGTATTTAGCTCGCATCCGCCTGTCCCATCGGGGGCTCGGCGGCGGATGCCGTACGTCGAGTACGACGAGGTCGAGGCGATCTGCGCGGACTGCGGTCGGGTGTTCCGATCCGAGGAGGCCCTCGCGGAGCACCAGGCCGAGGCGCACGCCGGCCAGGAAGCGACCGAGCAGTCGGCGGGCCCGAGCCCGGCCGTGAAGTGTTCGCTCTGCCAGCAGAAGTTCCGCTCGGCCACGGCGCTGCGCGAGCACAACGCCCGAGCCCACAACAGCTAGCGCCGGTCGAGCGCCCCCGGGGCGCGGCCGAGGGTCCCCGAGGCACCCCCCGTCAATCCTATGGGACTCCGGGGTCGTGCGCTCGGCATGCTCGCGGGTACCCCCGTCATCCTGCTCAGGGAGGGCTCCGAACGAACCGAAGGCTCCGAGGCCCGGCGCGACATCTTCCAGACGGTCCGCGCCGTCGCGGAGGCGATCCGCCCGACGCTCGGTCCGCGCGGACTCGACAAGATGCTCGTCGATTCGCTCGGCGACGTCGTGATCACGAACGACGGCGCGACGATCCTGCAGAAGATGGAGGTGCAGCACCCCGCGGGCAAGATGCTCGCGGAGGTCGCGAAGGCCCAGGACCAGGAGTGCGGCGACGGGACGAAGACCGCGGTCCTCCTCACCGGGGAACTCGTCCGGAAGGCCGAGGACCTGATCGCCGAGAAGCTCCACCCGACCGTCATCACCCGGGGGTACCAGATCGCCGCGGCCCGGGCGCTCGAGCACCTCGCGACCCTCGGCCGGCCGGTGGGCCGGTCGGACACGGAGGAGCTCGAGCGCGTCGCGAGCACCTCGATGATCTCGAAGGGCGTCGCCGCCTATCGGGGTCCGCTCGCGAAGCTCGCGGTCCGGGCCGTCACGGCGGTCGTCGACCCGGCCGGCGGCGCCCTCCGCTACGACCGCAAGAACGTCCAGATCCTGAAGCGGCAGGGCGGCGAGATTGGCGATACCGAGCTCTTCGAGGGCCACGTGCTCGAACAGGAGGCGCTCCACCCGCGCATGCCGAAGGTCGTCTCCGACGCGCGCCTCGCGCTCCTCGCGGGGGCGATCGAGGGGAAGAAGACCGAGTTCAGCGAGGAGATCAAGATCACGGCGGTCGACCAGATCCAGTCGTTCCTCGACGAGGAATCCCGGGCGCTCGACGCGATGGTCGAGGCGATCACGACGTCGGGCGCGAACGTCGTCATCACCGAGAAGGGGATCGACGACGTGGCGGCGGAGCGGCTCGCGCGGCGCGGCATCTACGCCGTTCGGCGCGCGAAGCACAGCGACCTCGAGCTGCTCGCCCGAGCGACCGGCGCCCGCCTGGTCGCGCGCCCGATCGACCTGGTCGCTTCCGACCTCGGCGCGGCCGCGCGCGTGGAGGAGCGGAAGATCGGCGACGACAAGTTGACGCTCGTCTCGGGCGCGACAAAGGCCCGGGCCGTGACCCTCCTCGTCCGCGGCGGGACGCAGCACGTCGTCGACGAGGTCGAGCGCTCGCTCCTCGATGCCACCGTCGCGCTCGGCGTGGCGCTCGAGGACGGGCGCCTCGTCACCGGCGCGGGGGCCTCGGCCATCGAGCTCTCCCAGCACCTGCGCGACTTCGCCTCGACCGTCGGCGGGCGCGAACAGCTCGCGGTCGAGGCGTTCGCCTCCGCCCTCGAGGTCGTGCCCGCCGCGCTCGCGGAGAACGCCGGGATGGACGTCCTCAACACGCTCATCGAGCTTCGCCGCCGGCACAAGAACGGCGAGCCGAACGTCGGCGTCGACGCGATCGAGGGGCAGGTCGCGGACATGTCGAAGACCGCGGTCGAGCCGCTCCGGGAGGGCCGCCAGGAGATCGAGGGAGCCGCCGAGACCGCAACCCTCCTCCTCCGGATCGACGACGTCATCGCGTCGAAGCGCGGGGGCCCCGGGGCCTCCCCGAAGCCCGGCGGGTCCTCCTCGGGCGAGGAGTTCGCCTAGCGGCGCCGGCGCGGGGGCCGGGGCCTCCCGGCCCGCCTTTAGCCCCGACCCACAAACCTCTCCTAGCGCCCCGGGTCTCCCCGGCGGGACGCGGCCCCGGGGAGCGGACAGCGGATGGTCGACTGGTTCAGCGTCGCGGTGCTCGGGCTCGTCGGCACGTGGATCCTCGTCATCGGCACGCTGATCCTGATGTTCTGGCAGACCCGGCAGACCCAGCACCTCAACTCGGCCAACGCAGTGATGACGCTCCGGGAGCGGTTCGACGGGGCCCGGATGCGGGCGGTGCGCCGCCACCTCAGCGACCGGCTCCTGCGCCAGGCCCACGAGGACATCGCGAGCATGGAGGTCGTGAACTTCTTCGAGCTGGTCGGGACCCTGACCCACCGCAAGATCCTCGACCCCGATCTCGTCTGGGAGGCGTTCGGGACGTGGGTCGCGGCGTACTACTGGGCCCTCCGCAACCCGGTCGACCTCATCGGGCAGCTGCGCACCAACCTCAACGATCCGCTCGTCTACCGCGAGTTCGAGTGGCTCAACCACCGACTGGCGGAGCTGGATCAGAAGGCCCTCGGCCGGGCGTTCGCGCCGGCGGACGAGGCCGAGGAGTCGAAGCGCATCCTGAAGCGCGAGGCGGCGCTCGAGTCGATCTAGCCCGCGCGGTCAACTATCGTTGACGGCACCCTTAACCCCGCCCGCGCCGTCGTGACGGCGAGCCCCGACGATGATCGGCGCGGCCGAGGGACGGGCCTTCCTGCACGACCGCCGCGACGCCGGCCGGCGCCTCTCCGCGCGGCTCGAGCGGTACCGCGACGCCCGGCCGGTGGTGCTCGGTCTCGCGCGCGGGGGGGTCGTGGTCGCGGCCGAGATCGCGGAACGGCTCCGGGCGCCCCTCGAGGTGATGATCGTCCGCAAGATCGGGGCTCCGTCCGAGCCCGAGTACGGCCTCGGGGCCCTCGCCGAGGACGGCACCCGGCTCGTGGACGAGTCCCGGGTCCGGACGGCAGGCTACTCGACCGCGGACCTCGAGCCGACGATCGCGCGCGAGTTCCGCGAGATCCAGCGGCGCGCGACGGCCTACCGCGACGGGCGACCGCTGCCCGAACTGCGCGGACGCACGGTGATCCTGGTCGATGACGGCGTCGCGACCGGCGGGACGATGCGGGTCGCGGTCCTCGCGACGCGGCGCCAGGGGACGCAGCGGATCGTGGTCGCGTTGGGGGTCGCCCCGCCGGACGCCGTCGAGCGGCTCCGGCGCGAGGCCGACGAGGTCGTGGTCTGCGTCGAGCCCGAGCCGTTCTTCGCCGTCGGCGAGTGGTTCGAGCGGTTCGACCAGGTCGAGGACCGCGAGGTCGAGGAACTGCTCGCGCGAGGTCGGAGCGCCGCCACGACCCCGCGCCCGTAGGGAGCCGAGCTAGGACAGCGGCGGGCCGGCGCCGCTCACGGGGGCCCGGCGG
>JASHYU010000048.1 GCA_030042855.1 Thermoplasmata archaeon | reverse complement strand
GGCCTGTTGCGGGACATGTCGGGTGCGGCCCAGAGCCTCCGGCTCGCCCGACGCGAGTGGTTCCGGGCGGGCCAGCGTCTCGCTTCCGCCATGGTCCCCGCAGCCACCGGAACGGTTCCCCCGAACTGAAGTCGCCGGGTTATACCGCGGGCGCGCTCGCGGCTTCGAAGGTGCTCCGGAGCCACCGTTGCTCCTCGAAGAACGCCACCCAACCCTACACAAGGTTTCTATAGACGAACCTTTAGTCCCTCGGTCATGCTTTCGCCGACAGGGGGCTTGAGACGAGCTTGGAAACTGCCGATCGTTCTGATCATCTGCGGGCTCATGGTGGTTCCCGCGGCCGCGATCCTGGCCACGCCCGCCGCGGGCGGGTCGGGTCTCTCCGCTCACTCCTCGGGAGCCGCGGCCCTCGCTCCGTCGGCCACGACCAACCCGACGACGAGTTCGGCCTCGCCCGGGAGCGCGTCCCACCTCTCCCAAGGGGTGGCCACCTTCCACACTCCGGTAGCCACCTCTGAACAGCGCTCGAGCGCGACCCAGACCCTGCAGAGCGCCCTCGGCACGGCGCAGGCCAAGGACGCGAGCCCCAGCTCGATCGCGCTCCTCCAGCGCCTCGAGACGGGCATCGCGGACGGCTCGATCAATCCGCTGGCGCTCCAGCTCCCCAACATGGGCATCCTGCTCGGCGACCAGCCGGCGACGACCCCGAAGTCCCAGGTAGGACAGTACTACACGTCGTCCCCGGCCCCGATGGGCCTCGGCGACTTCGGCCTCGGCGCGACGACCTACGAGCTGAACACCTCGGCGATCGAAGGTTCGGCCCTCCTCGACTCCTACAATGCGACGGGCGGGAGCCTCTACGAGGACTCGGGCGCCTACTACTGGAACGGCGAGGCGGCCAACTCCCAGGGGAGCCCCTACGACTCGGGGATCCAGCTCAACACCGTCCTCGCGAACGTGACCTTCCCCGGGTCCTACCTCGACCCGCTCGGGTCGGGCGTCTTCTGGACCCAGAACGTCCCCGAGTTCTTCGGGAACAACCTGACCTTCCTCGACAACGTCTGGAACTTCTCGGCCCCGGGCGCCTCGATGACCCCCGGGACCCTCTACTCCTACAACGGGACGCTGGTTCCGTACGACTTCTACTACGACTACGGCCCCACGATCCCCGTGGTGTACCCGTTCTGGCTCCAAGTGTACAACAACGCGTCGGTCAACGCCTACGGTCAGGATGTCCTGACGTACGGGTACCGCGCGATCGACGGCTACGGGACCACCAGCGCGAAGGTGTACACCGGCATCTACGACACGATCGTGTTCAACTCCGAGGGCGGCGGCTACACGCTGAACCCCCAGTTCCGGATTGACGGGTTCAACTACGCGCCGAGCGGCGCGAACTTCGACGCGGAGATCGTGTTCTGCGGCCCCGCCGCGGGCTCGAACGCCGTGATCACGAACGCGAGCGGCCAGATGAACCTCTGGTACCTGAACACCTCGGGCAAGAAGCCGGTCTGGCAGGCCCCCACCTCGGCCTACGACTTCGGTGGGGACACGGGCGAGACCGCGATCGGGGTCGCGGAGACCTGGTCCGGCACGACCGCCTACCTCTCGCAGGGTCCGTCGCTCATGTACGGACTCTGGGGGACCCCCTCATCGGTGAGCGTCCCCTCCGGGAGGATCCCGTTCACGACCGGCGCGACGCCGATGACGCCGAACTACGCGTTCGCCTTTATCGGATACTACAACAGCACCGAGACGGAGTCCGAGCTCCCCGCCTACGCCCCGTCGACGGCAGCCGGGACCGTTTCGACCTACCTGCCCCCGTCCCCGCCCTCCGCCTGGACGGGCTACAGCCTGGACGCGTACGCCGACGGGTACTCGAACCTGTCGACGACGTTCTCGGGAGCCCAGACGAGCTTCGCGATCAAGCTGAGCTCGTCGCCGAAAACGCTCAACGCCCCGCTCTACATGAACGGGGACGCGCAGGAGACGGCGCTCCTGACCCAGCTCACCGGGTCCGCGACGGGGACGCTCTCGAACCTCGCCGTGCACATCGACCCGTACGCGGGCGCGTTCAACGCGACGTTCAATCTGGTGAACGACTGGGGCTATCCGACGTTCGGGCTCGTCTACGAGAGCGGTCTCTCCACCCCGGTCAGCGTGAACCACGTCGAACAGAGCTGGAACTGGGGGAACGCCTCGGTCTACGCCACGATCTACGCGTACCCGTACTTCGGGTACGAGGAGCTCAACCTCAGTAACGCGAGCCAGCAGTACGTCGACTACAGCACCGCGGGCTCGACGTTCTCGAACCTCTCGCTGCCCTGCTTCTTTGCCCCGATCGGCCTCTGCCTCGGCGGGGCGATCTCCCTGTGGGGCGCGAGCGGCGTGACGGTCGACAACGTCAACTCGTCGGGCGGTTCGTTCGGCGTCTGGGCGTCGAGCTCCCCGGACACCACGGTCGAAAACTCCATCGCCTGGGACGACTCGGCGGCGTTCACCGTGGTCGCGTCGACGGGTTCGGTCGGGACCAACCTCCTGGCCGAGCAGTACAGCGATGCGAT
>JASHYU010000004.1 GCA_030042855.1 Thermoplasmata archaeon | reverse complement strand
CCTTCGGGGGTACGCCTCCGATGCACGTTATCGGCGGAACCGCCTCCACCGCGCTCGGGGAGCGCGTCTCCCGGGAGCTCGGGAACGCCCCGTTCGCGATACCGTTCCTGAAGCGGTTTCCTGACGGGGAGATGTACCTGCGCGTCGGGGGGCGCATGGAAGGGGACGACGTGGTCATCGTCCAATCGACGCGCGCCGACGCGGACCTGATCGAGCTCCTGCTCCTCGAGGACGCGGTCCGGGAGGCCGGCGCACGGCGCATCTTCGTCGTCGTCCCCTACTTCGGCTACGCCCGGCAGGACCGCCTGTTCTTCCCGGGCGAGCCGGTCAGCGCTCGGGCGTTCTCCCGCCTGGTCGAGCTCAACGCCGACGCGGTCATCACCGTCGATCTGCACTCGCCGCAGACGCTCGCGCATTTCGTGAAGCCGGCCTTCGAGGCGAGCGGAATCCCGGCGATCGCCCGCGCGCTCCGCGAGCGGCCGGTCGACCTGTTGGTCTCGCCGGACCGAGGCGGCATCGATCGGGTCCGTCGCATGGCCCAGCTCCTGAACAAGCCGTGGTTCGCCCTCGAGAAGCACCGCCTCGACGCGGAGCACGTCGAGATCTCGATTGGCGACGAGCCGCCGGTCCCGCTCGAAGGGAAGGACGTCGTGCTCGTCGACGACGTCATCACGACGGGGGGAACGATCGTCGAGGCCGCGAAGCTCCTCAAGTCCCGGGGCGCCCGCGCGATCAGCGCCGCCTGCACCCACGGGCTCTTCCTCCGGGACGCCTTCGAGCGCATCAAGGCGGTGACCGACGAGATCTACTCGACCGACACGCTCGGCAATCCGGCGGAGAAGGCGTCCGTGGCCCCGGACATCGCCGACATCCTGCGACGCCAGGCCGCGACCTAGGCGCGGGACCCGCGATGGACGCTCCCCGTCCGACCACCGGCGCGCCGGCCGACGAGCTCCTGGAGCTCGTCCAGTCGCTGCGCCACGAGCTCCGCCGCCGGGACGAGACCGTCACGGGCAACTGGGTCGAGGAGACCGCGAACGACCTCCGCCGGGGCGCCCGCACCGGGTGGTACGTTCCGGTCGCCCGGGGCGGGGGCCTCGCGTTCTTCTCGACCGAGCGGATCGCGGCGTTCGGCCACGTCCACCTGCTCGACGGGCCCGACGCGGTCGAGCGGGGCGAGGAGCTCGCGCGCACGATGCTCGACGGCCTGCCGCCCGAAGTGGTCTCGCTCGACGTCGGATTCACCGGACTTCCGCCCGAGGCCGAGCGACGGCTGACCGGGCGGCTCGCCGAGCGCCCCGGCTCGCGGGTGATCGAGCGGTACAAGATGGAGCGCGAGCTCGGCCCGGACGACGAACGGTTCGCCCCGTACCCGCCGGCCGGGCTCACCCTCGTCCCGATCCGCGACGTCACGCTCGAAGCGATCGCGGACCTCGACCAACGCGCCTTCGCCGGCACCGAGGACGCGCTCTTGATCGGGCCGAGCTCCCGGGACTACGAGGAGGTCCTCCGGGCGCTCCTCGACGGACGGCTCGGGCGCTTCGTGGAGGAGGCCTCGACCGCGCTCCTCGAGCCCGAGCCGCCGCGGCTGGTGGGGGCGCTCCTGACCGGGGAAGAGTCCCCGCGCCGCGCGATCTTCCTCGATTTCCTCGTCGACCCGGGCGACCGCGGCCGCGGGCACGGACGGTTCCTGTTCCGCTGGGGGCTGCGCGCGCTCCGGGCTCTGGGCTACTCCTCGGTGCGCCTCTGGGTCACGTCGTCGAACGCGCCCGCGCGGAGGCTCTACGAGTCCGAGGGGCTCCACGACACCGTCCGGGCCTCCATCTACCGCTGGGAGCGGACCGCACCGCCCGCGCAGGCGCACTCGTCCCGGTAGGGACACTCCGCGAACATCCACTCCGGACACGGTGGGAGATCCCGGGGGCTACCGGTGGTGAGGGCCCGCTCGAGCGCGGCCGCCCGAAGTCGCCACAGCCGCGAGAAGACCGTCACCGGGGCGAACTCGAACTCGAAGACCCCGAGCGGGCGGGCCGGGTCGACCGCGCGCGCGTAGGCCACGATCGCGCGCGCCCGCGCCGTACCGGTCGCCGCGCACCGGAAACCGAGCTCGAGGGCGTACTGGGGGGAGCGCGCGACCATCTCCTCGACCCGCGGCGGCTGGGCCGCGCGCGAGGTGCGGGCGAGATACGGATCGCCCCGAAACCCGGGGACCTCCTCCTCGGGCTCGCTCGTCCGGCTCGGGAGCCGCGCGACGTCCCCCACGGCGCCGCCCTCGATCGCCTCGACGAGCCGGTCGTACGCCCCGGCCGCCGAGGTCCGCGGCGCCGGGGGCGTTCCCGCGTCCTCGAGCGGCGATCCGAGCTCGAAGAAGGCGCGCCGGGGGTACACGAGGTCGCGGAACCGCGGGATGGTCGCCGGCGCTCGGGTGCGCATCGCCTCGGGGAGCGCCGGCGCGAGCCGCCGGTCCTCGTCCGGGCGGGGGGTCAGGTCGGCGACCTCCCGGTCGACCCATCCCGCCTCCTCCCGCTCGCTACCGGTGCAGTCGCAGACGGCAGTCCGGCGGAACTCACATCCGCGGTCGAACCAGCGGCAGCGCGGGAGGTCGGAGGGATCGGCTCGCCGCCCGGCCTCGCGCAGCGCTTCGGCGCGTCGGCGCATCTCCCGCTCGATCGCCCCGACCTCGCGGAAGCGGACGTCGGTCGTCCGGAGTTCCGGACCCGCTCCGCCCCCGACGCGGACCGTGAGGAGACGGCCCGCCGGGCGGCCGGTCAGGGCGCAGTACATTCCGAGCTGCTCGACGTGCTCCGGACGTTCGGCCAAGAGATCGCCGGCCTCGTGGGCGAAGGCGGTGGTCTTGAGCTCGATCGGCCGGTCCGTGAGCGCATCGATCCGGGCGGCGATGCCGAACCGGCGCAGCCGGACCTCGAGCAGGGCGCCGGGCGCGAGCAGCGCCCCGAGCGCCCGGTGGAGTTGGCGACCGGACTCGATCCGAGCCCGATGGTCCGGGTCGAGCGGCACCGGTCCCGCGATCCCTTTCCAGTACGCCTGTCGGGGCGCGAGAAGGTCCGTCACCCCGACCGCGCGCGCCCCGCTCGCAGCTTGCCACCGAGCCACGAGCTCCGCCCCGAGGGCCGGGTCGGCGCGGACGACGACCGCGGACCGCCATTCGGGCTCCGGAGGGCCACTCTCGGGGGGCGCCACGGGGGCCGACAGCCGGGCGAGGTATAGGACACGGAGGGCTCGGCGCA
>JASHYU010000047.1 GCA_030042855.1 Thermoplasmata archaeon | reverse complement strand
AGCGTCCCGACCTGCCAGGCGACGTTGAGGGCTCCGACCACGGCGAGCGGGATCAGGAGATGCTCGAGCCCAAGCCAGGTCCAGTCCGGCCGTCCGGTCACGCGACGTTGCCAGGAATCCAACCGTGCTCGGACCCCGGGCATCCGGGGCGAGCGGTAGCCCAGGACGAGCGTGTTCAGCGCGACGCTCGCCGCCAGGAGGACGATCGACGCCGCGTAGCCGGCCCCCGACATCGACCGGTCAGCTCCCGGGCGACCGAGCCGGGGGGTTCGCGACCGCCGAACCGGCCGGGTCCGGCGGTAGGTCGTCGAGGAGATCCCAGCGCCAGACGGCGCCGGCGCCCGCGACGGCTCCGAGGGAAAGGCCGACGGCGACCCCCGTCAGCCCCGGGCCCCCGCTCGCGATCCATAGGGTCATCGCGACGAGCGCCCCCGCGGCGGCGAGGCCCTGCGAGGCCAGCACGCGCGATCGCGGGGAGGTCCCCGCCGCCCCGGTCCGACGGACGGGTCGCCAGGGGCCGTTCCAGGCGAGGCTCCACGCGACGAGCGCGACCGAGGCGATCGCGCCGGCCCCGATCGATGCGACCCGACCGGAGCCGAACGCGACCGAGGCGACGGTGAAGACCGCGAGGCCCATCGCTACGGCGGAGGCCGACACGATCGCGAGGGCGGGGAGGCGGGCGATCCGCCGGGGGTCGATCCGCCACGACGCGAGACGGGCCGCGACCGCGGGCCGGGCCGACCCGGTGCGGAGCGCGACGAGCAGCGGAACGTAGAACACGGCGACGACCCAGACGAGCCAGACCGGATAGTTGAGCAGCAGGGCGGCGCTGCCGCCGCTCGGGCAGCTGAGGAGGCGGTCCGCGAAGACGGCCCGGCAGAGGACGACGGTCCCGCCCCACGCGACGAACGGGAGGATGAACGCGGCGCTCACCGCCAGCGTGATCGCGGAGTCGACCCAGCGCCGGCGAAGCAGGTAGTAGACGAACACGAACAGGTTGGCGAACTGCTTGCACCCGAGCGAGAGGTACTCGGCCCATTTCTGCCGCCGCCCGCCGATGCCCACGAACCCCAGCGTGAGCAAGAGGAGCACGACGAGGTCGTTGTATCCGCTCGCCGCGATCAGGAGGACGTACGGCTGGGCGAGCAGGATCGCCGTGTCGAACCGCCGACGGGCGAGGAAGACCATCAGCGCCCAGCAGCCGAGCGCGAACCACTTGTAGCTCACGCCGGGGATCTGCAGGAACATCAAGAGCGGGAGGTAGAGGTAGTACGACCGGGACGAGAGCGTCTGGCCATACTGCTGGTACGTGAACACCAGCTGCTCCGTGTACGGGTCGTGGCCCGAGAGGAGGAAGCCGGCGAACCGGGGCGTCGTGTACGGCTCGTCGGTGAGACCGTTCCCCCACCCCGTCAGGATGGAGAGGACCCCGAACGCGAGTCCCGCGACGAGGAGGAAGTAGACGAAGTCCGTCGTCCGCGGGACCTCGAGACGGCGGACGATGACCGGGAACGCGAGGGCGAACGCGCCGACCGCGAGGAACGCGTACGGCATCGAGCGGCCGAAGTAGAGCCAGAGCAGCGTGATGATCAGGAACGCCGGGAGCGCCGCCGCCAGCCAGGCCGCGACGAACCGGGCGATCCGCGACGCCCGATCGAGCTTCGGGCCCCCCGGCCGAACGCTCATCGCGCCATCCATTCCGGCCCCGGACCCGGGCCGACGCTCAGCGGTATCGGCGGTATATCACGACTGCGCGGAAGTCGCGCCCCCTGGCCGTTCCGCGCACCCGAACGGGCTCGCGACGGCGAACGGCGGGGGCGGCTCGCTCCGTGGGAGAGGACGCTCCCCGGGAGGGGGTGACTTCTAATGAGACCGTGGCGGTCTCCCGCGCCGGATTCGCATGCGCGCGGCGGTGGTACGAGAACTGGGGAAGCCGCCGCTCTACGGGGAGTTCCCGGACCCGGAGCCGGGACCGGGGGAGACGATCGTGACCATGACCGCCTCGGCGATCAATCCGCTGACGCTGTCGCGCGCGGGCGGCGCGCACTATAGCGCCGACACGCCGGTGCCGTTCGTCGCCGGGGTCGACGGCATCGGTCGGGCTCCGGACGGACGGACCGTGTACGCGGGGAACCCCCGCGCCCCCTTCGGGACCCTGGCCGAACGCGCCCCGGTCCCCACGCGTCAGCTGGTGCCGATCCCCCCCGAGCTCCCGGACACGTTGGCGGCGGCGGTGGCCATCCCGGGGCTCTCGTCGTGGAACCCGTTGACCCACCGGGCGCCCATTCGCCCGGGTGAGTCGGTCCTCGTCCACGGGGCGACGGGCGCCTCCGGTCACCTGGCCGTCCAGATCGCGAAGCACTTGGGGGCGCGGGCGGTCATCGCGACCGGACGGGATCCGGCGAGGCTCGCCACGCTTCGGGCGATCGGGGCCGATCGCGTGATCGGCCTCGACCAGCCGGCCGACGCGTTCCGGGCGGAGGTCCGGGAGGTCGCCCGGGAGTTCGCCGTCGGCGTCGTCCTGGACTACATCTTTGGTCCCACCGCCCTCGCCCTCCTCGCGGGGCTGGGCGGCCCCGGCGCGCCCCGAGGGCCGAAGCTCATCCGGTACGTGCAGATCGGAGCCATCGCCGGCCCTTCGGTTCCGCTCGAGTCGGCGCTCCTGCGGAGTTCGGGGCTCGAGATCCTGGGCAGCGGGATCGGGAGTTCGACGCTGGAGGAGATCTCGGAGTCGTTGGGGGCCATGTTCGCGGCAACCGTCTCGGCTCGGTTCCGGCTCGAGACCGAGGTGCGTCCGATCTCCGAGGTCGCCCAGCACTGGGGTTCGACGGGCGAAGACCACCGGCGGGTGTTCTCGATCCCCTGACGGCGCCGTGGGCGGGTCCTACCGGGAGACCGCGGGTCGGTCCCCCCCGCCAAGATCGGCCGGTGCTCCGCCCGAGCCCTCGGGCTCGGGAAGCGGCCGCGGAGGGTTCCGGTGCTCCCCGTCGGCGGATCGGGAAAACGGCGTAGGTCGCGGAGGATCCGGTTCGACCCGCCCCACGACGGGCTAGTCTCGGAGCCGGTACCCGGCGAGCGCGAGAACGTCCCCGTGACCCCGCGCGATCTCGCTCCGGGAGGTTTCGAGCGCTCGGCGCATCGCGAGCTCGCGAAAGGGAGGCGCCGCCACGCGACGGTCCGCCGGCCACTCCGCCCGGAAGACGAAGTGGACATCCCAGTGGGGCACCGAACCCGCGTCGATCACCGAGGGGTACGTCTCGGAGAACACCTCCGGGCCGGAGGGCTCCGACCCGGCGAGCCCGAGCTGCTGGTCGAGAATGCGCCGAGCGGCGTCGGTGGGCGATTCGAACTCGAGGAGGTGCGACGCCGGCAGGATCCACCGCGCGCCCACGTCCTGCAGATGGACGGACGAGAGGGCCGCGAGCGACGCCCAGGGCGCGGCCGGGTCGGGCCGCCCGAGGAGGACCGCGTCGCGCTCGCCCTCGGGCGTCACGATCACGAACGCGTTGAGGCAGAGCCCTCCTTCGGGGACCGCCCACGCCTGACGTCCCTGGATATATCGCTCGGTGGGACGGTACCGGGCGAAGCGCCGGGGGATCGGGTCCGGCCGCATGGCCGGCGAGGTCGCGTCGACCCTTAGGGTTGGCGCCGGGCGTCGCTCGGCCGGCGGGCGCCGGGGGTTCATGCCCCGGGCCGGTTGTGGGGGTCGGGTCGAAATTGCCGGCAACGAGAGTCGTTCCGGCCTCGGAGCGCGACCTCTACTGGGAGTGGCTCCGGGCCGAGATCGACGTTCCCGCGGGCAGCCCCCGACACGCGGATCGGCTCGAACACGGGCTCGACGAGCGGCAGCAGTCGATCCTCGCCCACGGCGAGCGCGGGGCGCTGGACCCATCGGACTGGGAGGCCCTGGGCCTCGCGTACCGACGACTGCGGAAGGACTACCTCGACCCGCTGCTGGACTCCGGCACGGGCTGGTGGTACGCCGAGCTTCCGGTCGCCGAGCTGGGGGAGGTGCGGATCCCCAAACTCACGATCAGCCTCGTCCCCCTCGCCCCCTCGCGACGGCTCGAGGAACTCGTGGCCGCCCTCGATGCGGGTCGCGAGACCCCCGGGCTCCCGAACCATCTCGTCTACCGCTTCCTGCGCTCGGTCTACGATCCGACGCGGGTCCGCGGTCGTCCGATCCTGATCGCGGAGCGGAAGGATGGGCCGTACGTCCCGGCCGAGGGCCTGACCCGGGCGAGCGTACTGGTGTCGCGCCTCGCGCACGGCGAGCCGACCCCACCCTCCGTTCGGGTCCTTCTCGGTATCTCTCCTCGCGCTTCCGACTGGCGGTGGTGGTAGTTCGGACCGGCCGCGCCGAGGTCCGGCGCCGGGGACCGCCGTGCCTACTCGGCTCGCGAGCGTCCCTTCGCCCCGGAAGGGGTCCCGCCGGGTGGGCGGTTGGGCGCATCCGCGAAGGCGACGTTCCCCTCGGTTCCGAGCGGCGGGAGGAACGTCGCGGCGACCAGCAGTCGGACGGCGGCCTTTCCGCGCGACGTGAGCCGGTAGAGCTCCTCCTCGTGGACGAGGAGCCCCGCGTCGACCAGCTTGCGGAGGTGGAAGGAGAGCTTGGGCGAATCGTCGAGCCCGGCCGCGGTCATCGCCTCGCCGAACGACGCGGGACCGTCCGCCGCCCGCTCGAGGATCTTGCGACGGATCGGGTTCGCGAGCGCTTCCAACGCGGTGTGCGTCTCGTCCGCCGCGACCGCGGCCCCCACGGCGGCCGCCTGGGCCGGGCTCACGCGGGACGGGTCGAACCCGACCCGGAGCGGCCCGTGGCCCTCGAGGAGCGAACGGAGCCGATCGAGCATCGCCACGATGTCCTCGAGGCGGTGACGCTCGAGCATCCGCTCGATCCCCGAGACTACGACCGCCCCGCGCGGGTGGTCGGTGAGGAACGACTCGGCCCGGCCCACGAGCCCGGACGGGTCCGTGGTGTCGAGCGACACCACCTCGACCCGCGCCGGGGGCTTGGACGGCGGGTCCCCGAAATAGAGGACCTCGTGCTCGCCGCGGCTTGCGATCTCCCGAGCTTCCCGCCACGGGTCGCGCTGCACCTCCCGCGGGGCCTCGTACTCCCGCTCCTGGGCGACGAGCCGGAGCGCTTCGCGGACCTGCTCGATGCGGAACGGCTTCCGGAGGTAGTCGAACGCCCCGGCGTGCATCGCCTCGAGCGCCGTGTCGATCGTCGCGAAGCCGGTGATCATCACGACGAGCGTCCGGGGCCAGCGGGCCCGGACCTCGCGCAGGAGCTCGAGACCGCTCTGGCGGGGCATGCGGAGGTCGGTCAGGACGACGTCCGCCTCCTCGCGCTCGAGCCATTCGATCGCCTTCATCGCCGACGGCGCCACCGCGACCTGGTGCCCGTCGTCCCGGAGCAGCTCCGCGAACTCTTCGCGAAAGACCGCGTCGTCGTCCACGACGAGGATGCGCACGCCGGGGCAGGCGCGGGCTCGGGGATAGGTTTTGCGCGGAGCCGCCGGGCGGAGCGCCCCGGGGCTCTCGACCGGCGGGAGCTAGGGGTCCGCTTGCAACCCCGACCAACGAAGAGGTTCGGCCCCTCCCGTCGGGCGGGAGGGGCCTCGCGATGCCGGCTTGACGGGCCGATTACGGGGCTCCTGCCGCGCCCGCGCCGAGGTGGCCGGGCAGCGTGATGTCGAAGTACCAGAGCGCCGCGATGGCCGCGCAGACCGCGAAGAACGGGAAGAGCAGCACGAGCGTCTGGGCCCAGATCGGGAAGCGGAACGTCGCGGTCGAGGCGGGCTCGTCCGCGGAGACGGGGGCGGTCGCGACCGCCGGGACGACCGGCTGCGCCCCCCGGACCGTTCCGATCGCGCGGGCCGACCGGTGGGTCGAGCGCCCGAGGAGCGGGCTGAAGACGGGGCGGCCGAGGTCCGCGCACTTGAGGTAGTAGTCGATCAGCACCGTCGCGGGGAAGGCGGCGATGCCCGTCACTCCGTACGCACAGTAGAGGAGGAGGGTGTCGAACGGGTCCTTCGTGAACGCCGGCGAGGCGGTGTACCCGGTCCATCCGTAGAAGATCGTCACGGCGCCGGCGAGAAGGGCGATCAGCCCCACGTACTGCATCTTGAGCGAGAGGTGGGCGGAGATCGCGTAGGAGATCAGGACGACTCCGAACAGGAGCAGGGGGTCGAAGAAGAAGATGTTGTAGCCGCCGAGCCCGTCGGAGGCGAGGAACGGCCACGTCATCTCTCCCCAGAGCGCCAATCCGAAGATGGCGACCCCGACCATCCCGAGCGGGACCGACAGGCCCTTGAGGACGGTCCGGACCCCCTTCGGGTCGTTCTGCCGCATCCCGTACCAGACGAGGACGCCCGCGTAGGCGAACAGCACCGCCACCGTCGCGATCAGGACCTCGATCAAGGCGAGGTTGTCGATGAAGGTCGAGAACGCCATCGTCAGACCTCCCCGGATCGTCCGGTTGCTATCGCCGGAACCGGGCCGGCCTGTTCGTCGGGTCGCGCTCTCTCGCAGCTCTCGGTCGCGTCCATCGGCGTCACCTTGAGCGCCGACCTGTCGACCGGGTATATCCACGGTCCATCAAGTCGAGTTGACCCGGCCGCGCGCCCCGGCGCGCCGGGGCGACCGGGTCGGACGCGCTCAGGCCGCGGGGCGAGCGGCCGGCTCGCGCAGGGGCAGGCGGACGAGGAAGCTCGCCCCCGAACCGGGCAGGTTCCGCGCGACGATCGAGCCGTGATGGGACTGGACGATCCCGTGGCAGACGGCGAGCCCGAGCCCGGTGCCCTGCCCCTCGGGCTTCGTCGTGAAGAACGGCTCGAACACGTGACCGAGCGCCTCGGGGGAGATCCCCGGCCCGTGATCGGTCACCTCGAGCTCGGCGACGCGCCCCCACGCGCGGATCTCGACGCGGACCTTGCCCCTCCCTCCCATCGCATCGTAGGCGTTGTTGAGGAGATTGGTCACGACCTGCACGAGCTGTCCGCGGTCGCCGGCCACGGTGGCGCCCCCGGGCGGATAGACCTCTTCGATCTCGACGTCCGGGGACTGCTTGCCCCGGACGAAGCCCACCGACTCGCGCGCGACGGCGACCAGGTCCACGTCGGCGATGCGGGGCTCCTCCCGCCGCGCGAAGTCGAGGAGACTCCGCACGATGCGCGCGGCGGCCTCGACCTGCTGGCTCAGCGTGTCGAGCCGACCCTGGATCTCGGGGTCCTGGGTGCGTCGTCGCAGGCTCTCGGCGATCAGCATCACGTTCGCGAGGGGCGTGTTGATCTCGTGGGCCACCCCCGCGGCCAGCTGACCGACCGACGCGAGGCGGTCGGAGTGCGCGACCCGCATCTCCCAGTTCCGCTGCTCGGAGCGGTCCACCGCGACGCCGACGTAATGCGTGATCTCGCCCCGGACGTCCCGGATCGCGGTGATGCTGAGGAGCACCGGGCGTTCCACGCCCTTACGGTCCCGGTTCAAGACCTCCCCGGACCAGTAGCCCCGGGCGGGGTCCGTGAGGTCCGCCCACATCTGCTCGTACAGCTCCCGCGGGGTGTACCGGCTGCGCACGAGGTTCGGCCGCTTCCCCACGCACTCCTCGCGCGAGTAGCCGTAGATCCGCTCGAAGGCGGGATTGACGTCGATCATCACCCCGCGCGCGTCGGTGAGCTGGATCGCGTTGGTCGAGCTCTGGAACGAGGCGTAGAACAGACGCGCCCGGGCCTCCTCCTCCACGCGGTCGGTGACGTCGCGCACCATCAGCAACACGCGCTCCGGGGACGCCCCGGAACGGGGCAGGGGTCGCACGTCGACGTCGAGGAACACGCCCCCCGCGCGCGCCCGGTGGGCCGCGCGCACGGCTCGGAACGACGCCCCCTGGCCGGAGGTGAGCGCGG
>JASHYU010000001.1 GCA_030042855.1 Thermoplasmata archaeon | reverse complement strand
ACCGTCGTCGCCTGGGCGCGCCTCACGGCCGCCCTGGTCGGGTACGGCACGCGAGTGCTCACCGCCGGTCCGCGACGGCTGACCCCGGATACCGCGACCTACCTGCGCCCCGCTTCGAGCGGGGCCGAGAGTCAGCTCTAGTTCGCCTTGAGGAGGTCGGCGACCTTGACGACCTCGCCCAGGACCTTCGTCACGTCGACCGTCTGATCGACCACCGCGACGAGGAGCGCCTTCTTGCCGCTCCCGACGATGATCGTCTTCGAGTCGTTCCCCTCGATCACGATCCGCTCGGGCGGGGCCCGGTTGAGCTCCGTGTTCGCGGTCGCGGCGGCCCCGAGGATCGTCGCGCACATGATCGCGAACGTCTCGGTGTAGACCCCGGCCGGAACGTCCGCGTAGAGGACGAGCCCGTCCCGGGAGACGAGGGCCGTCGCGATGCCCCCGATCCGGGTCTTGAGGTCCTTGATCACCGTGCCGACGTTCCCGGTCGCCATCATCCGCGATTCACCCGTCTACAGTTCCTCGATGCGGAAGCGGCATTCCGAGTTGCCGGTGCTGGAGCACATCTCCTCCGTACACTTAACGCGCCCCCCCTTAAAACGTTCGTAGAACTCGCGGAGCATCCCTCGGAGCCGGTGGCAGGTGGGGATGTCGCTCGGGGAAACCTCGATCGATCCCTGGGCGACGATCTCCTTGTCCGAGAACGTGATCTCCTCGACCCAGCCGCGCTCCTTCAATTGCTGGGCGACGCGGTCGAAGTAGTGCGCCTTGTCCTTGAGGGCCTCGTCGGCCATCGCGGAGCCGATGACCGAGCCTTCCTTGAAGAACAGGCCGTGGCAGGCGTGGGACATCACGCCCTCGTAGAGCTCCTTGATCTGCCGAAGCTCGGCCTGGTCGAATTTGACCGACCGCATTACGGGGGCGGGCACCACGGGGTGGGTAAAAAGGCTTGGGTTTTGCTTCTCCCGACCCTCAGTCGGGGGCGGTCGGTTCGACTCCCTCCGCCGTCTCCGCGCTCCCGGGGGGCGCCGGACCCCGCGCGAGCGTCGCCTCGAGCGTTTCGAGGGAGGTGAGGCGGCCGTGCTGGACCTTGGGCCACACGTCGTGGCGGTCGAGCAGGATCGACGGCAGCCCGGCCCGCGACGCGGCCCGCACGTCGCTCCAGTAGAGATCGCCGACGAACACCGTCCGGTCGACCGTCGACCCGAGGTGCTCGACGGCCGCGCGGAAGGACGCCTTCTCGGGCAGGCTCGGGGCGCCCGCGTCGGCCGGCGTGCAGAGGAGGGCTTCCGGATGGCCGGTGCGGTGGAGCAGCCAGACGGCGGCGTCCCGCGGGAGCTCGGTCGCGACGCCGAGCCGGATCCCGGCGCGACCGAGGCGCTTGAGCGCCGGGGCGACGTCCGGGAACGTCTCGACCTCGCCCGCCGGATGGAGGATCCGGCGGACGACCGCCTCGGTCTCCTCCGGTGGGAGCGAGTGGCCGGCGATCGCCGCGAGCGTGCTGGCGAGGTGCTGCCGGAGCGCCTCGACGTCGGCCGGGGGTTCCTTCCGGGTGAGCCCGAGCCAGCGGCGATGGTCCCAGGCCTTTACCGAGCGGCGGACCGCCGCCCGGACCCGCCGCTCGCCGAGGATCGGTCCCTGGGGACGCCACGCCCACTGCCAGGACGCCGGGGTCCGGAACGGAACGAGGACGTCGTCGAGGTCGAACAGGACCGCGTCGACCTCGGCGGTGCCGTACGGAAGCGTCACGGGCGGGCCCCGCTAGGCGCGGCCGCTCTTCTGCAGCTCGAGGAGGTCCTCGGTCGAGACCTTCTCGCCCTTCTTCAGCCGGGCGAGGAAGTCCTCTTCCCGCGGCGCCTCCGCCTCGCCCCACGCGGCCGGCGCGCGGCCGCCCCGGGCCGCATAGAGCATCTTCTCGATGTCGCGGACCTCCTCGATCGCGGCGATGTGCGCCCGGTGCGCGTCGTCGGCCTGGCTCTTCACCTCGAGGAGCTTCGCCTGGACCTCGTCGGCCTGCCGCCGGAGCTCGTCGACCGTCTCGTAGAGCCGGACCATCGCCTCGTGGGCCCGCTGCGCCTCCTCGGCGAGCTGGCCCACGGCGGCGTGGTGCTTTTCCGCCTCGACCCGGGCCTCGTTGAACGCCTTCAGCGTCCCCTCGACCTCGGGGTCCTGGCGCAGTTGCTCGTCCTGGTCCCGGATCGCCGCTTCGAGGCGCTTCATCTCCTCGATGAGGCGCTTCTCCTGGTCGCCCGTGAGCGCGGTCGTCATGTGGCGGAACTCGAGCTCCTTGAGCTCCTTGCGGAGCCGCCAGACCGGCACGGCGCCGGGCCGGGGGGCCCGGGCGCGCTTCAGCTCCTGGACCTTGTCGCCGAGCTCCTGGAGCTTGTGGTTCCACTCCTCCCGGAGCCGCTTTTCCTCGCGGACCGCCGCGTTGAGCTCGTCCCGGTGCCGCCGGTGGTCCTGGGCCTCGGCGCTGAGCGCGTGCAGCTCGTCGAGGATGCGCGAGCGCTCCTCCGCGGTCGTCCGGGCCTCGGCGTTCAGCCGGTCCCGGCGCGCGCGCGACTCGTCGGCGCGAACATTGGATTCGGCCCGCTTCTTCTCGAGCTCTTCGGTCGCTTCGGTCACGCGGCTGCCGCCCCGCCGGGAAAATCCCCTCGGGGGGACGGGTTCGACAGGAGGGCGCGATATAAAGTCTACCGACGGCGGCCGGACGCGCTCCGTCCGGTCGCTTCACTTGGCGCATCATACTAATATCCCGCACCCTCGATGAATCGCACCGTGGAGGAGATCGGCCGCATCTTCGGCGACGTCGGACTCGGGCAGTTCCACCTCAGCCTCTCGAACCCCGTCGAACGCGGCGACTACCTCGCGGTCGAGGACGAGGCCCACGGGGCGGTCCTCTGCCAGCTCGACGACCTGAAGCGCAAGAGCGACTTCGACCTCGAGCGCGCCGGCGCGCTTGGCCCCCGGGAGGAGGCCGCGATCCACGAGAACCTCCTCGGGATCGCCCGGATCATCGGCTATCGGGACGGCCAGGGCCTCGTGAAGCTGCCGACGATCCCGTTCCGCCCCGGCGCGCACGTCTTCCGCGCCGAGGAACCGCTGATCGCCCAGGTGCTCGGGCTGAAGCACCACGCGAACAGCGGCGCGTACGTGGGCCTCCTCCGCAACCACGCCCTCCGGGTCGAGCTCGACATCAACCAGCTCGTCCAGCGCCACGTCAGCGTCCTCGCGAAGACGGGGGGCGGGAAGAGCTACCTGCTCGGCGTCCTCATCGAGGAGCTCCTGCGGCACCACGTGACGTGCGTGATCATCGACCCGCACGGGGAGTACGGCTCGCTCCGCTCGCCGGCCCAGAAGAACGGGGGCCACGCGCGCTTCGGCGTCGAGTCGCAGGGCTTCGCGCGCCAGGTGCAGGAGTACTCGCCCGACGTCTCGCTCAACCCGAACGCGCAGCCGCTCACGTTCTCGCTCCGGCACACCGACACGCGCGATCTGCTCGTCTTCATGGGGCTCACGAACGTGAAGACGTTCCTCGGCCCGCTCAAGCAGATCATCGACGGCGTGGCGGGGCGCACCCCCGAGTACACGGTGGCCGACCTCGTCCGGGCGG
>JASHYU010000046.1 GCA_030042855.1 Thermoplasmata archaeon | reverse complement strand
GTCCGCCCGAGCGGCGTTCGGGGGCCCACCGGCCACGTGGTCCCCGAGGGTCCGGTCGTGAGCGTCGAGATCCCGTTCGATCTCGGCCGGGTCCGCTCCGCCGATCCGGCGGCGGCGCGCGCCTGGCGCGAAGCGACCCGGGCAGCGTTCGAGGACGCCCTTCGGTCCGGCTACGAGGTCGACGATGTGCTCCGGGGGCCGTTCGACGGCGAGGAGAGATGCTTCTATCTCCTTCGCACGGGGGAGGGGGGCGGTGCGGCTTAGATCGGCGCGCCTCGACGAGATCGCGCTCGACCTCGTCGAGCCGTTCGAGACGAGCTTCGGCGTCGAGAAACGTCGGCGGTTCCTGCTCCTGCGGCTCGAATCGCACGACGGACTGGTCGGGTACGGGGAGTGCGTCGCGTCGACCGATCCCCTCTACTCGAGCGAGTCGAACGTCTCCGCGCGCGACATGCTCGCGCGTCACTTCCTCCCCGGGATCCTCCGCGCCCCGGACCTCACGCCCGAGAGGTTCCGGGCGTCGGTGGCCCGGTTCCGTGGCAACGCGATGTCGAAGGCCGCCGTCGAGACGGCGCTCATCGACCTCGCGGCGAAGGAGCGCGGGGTCTCGGTGGCGCGCTACCTGGGCGCGACCCGCGCGCGGATCCCGGTCGGGGTCTCCGTGGGCATCCAGCCGAGCGTGGCCGCGCTCGTCCGCCGCGTCGGAGAGTACCTCGAGGCCGGATACGCTCGGGTGAAGCTCAAGGTGAAGCCGGGCTGGGACGACGGACCCGTGGGCGCGGTGCGCCGGGCCCATCCCGACCTCGATCTCTGGGTCGATGCGAACCAGGCCTACCCTCCGGAGGCGGTCGAGGCGATCCGAGCGTGGGCGGAGCGGCACCGGGTCGCCCAGGTCGAGCAGCCGTTCCCCGAGCGGGCGATCCGGGCCCACGCGAAGCTCGCCGAGGGCGCCTCGTTCCGGGTGTGCCTCGACGAGTCGATCGTCGACCCCGCGTCGCTCGAGGACGCGCTAAGCGCGCGGGCCCTCACGAGCCTGAACGTCAAGGTCGGGCGCGTCGGGGGATTGCTGACCGGCCGGGCGCTCGCCGTACGGGCCGCCCGCTCCGAGGTTCCGGCCTGGGTCGGCGGGATGCTCGAGAGCGGGGTCGGACGGGCCCACAACGTCGCGCTCGCCGCCCGTCCCGAGATGACCCTGCCGGGGGACCTCTCCGCGAGCGACCGGTACTACCGCGAGGACCTGATCGAGCGACCGTTCGTCCTCGGGCCCGGCAGCACGCTCGAGGTCCCGACGGGCGCCGGGATCGGGGTCGAGGTCTCGGAGCGAGCGATCCGCCGCCACCGACGCACGACGAAGACGTTCCGCCCCGTCCGGTAGGGCCCGAACCTAGCCCTTCGGGGCGGAGGGGGCCGTCCAAGGAAGGTGGGACTCGGGCGGACGCAGGATCTTCGCCGTGGCGTGACTCTCGGTGTGCACGATCCGCTCGAGGTGGCTCTGGATCTCGAGCACCAGTCGGTCCATCCGGGGCCGATCGGCCGGCGGGACGTCCCGGGGCCGTTCCCAGACGAGCGCGGCGCCGCCGCTCGTGGGGTAGAGCCGGAACTCGAGCGCGCCGGCCGCCGGGGGCAGGGCCGGGTTCATGCGCTCGAGTCGGCCGCGCACCCGGCTCTCGAGCGGCTCGGTCGACTCCGTGCGCTCGACCGCGTACCCGAGCGTGCCCAGGTAGTCCGCCACGTAGCCCGCGAATCGTTCCCGCCCGATGCCCCGCGCCCGGAGCCAGTCACCGTTTCCTTCGACCACGCGACCCACCTCGGTCCAAGGCCCGCTCGGTGCTCTTGAGAAGCCCGAGGAGCATCCGGTGCTCCGCCTCGGTCGGCGTCGCCCGGCCGAGAACGCGACGAACCAGGAGGATTAAACCCCGTCGTTTGTGCGCCGGGTACCCCGTGCGCTCGGCTAGCACGCCGAGGCGGGCCAGGAGGAGCTCCTTTTCGGGCCCGTTCAGCGCGAGGATCTCGGGCGCCGGGGTGGTCTCGGGGTCCTCCGGGCCACGCGCCCGGTGGATCGCATAGAGGACGATCGCGGCCGCGTGGGAGAGGTTGAGGGTCGGCGCGTCCCGGCGGACCGGAACGTGCACGACGAGGTCGCAGCGCGCGAGCTCCTCGCGCGAGAGCCCGTTGTCCTCGGGACCGAAGACGAGCGCGAGGCGGCCCTCGAGCACCCGGACGAGCTCGCCGAGCCGCTCGGGGCTCATCGAGCGGCGCAGGTAGGCGTTCGACCGTCCGGTCGAGACGTCGGTCGTCCCGACGACCAGATCCGCGCCCTCGACCGCTGCGTCGAACGTCCGCTTCCGGACGGCTCCGGCGAGGAGCGGAAGTCCTGCCATCGCTCGTCGGCGGGCCGTCGCTCCGATCCGCGCTCGCGGGGCGACCAGGACGAGCCGGTCGGCGCCGAAGTTGCGCGCCACCCGCGCGACCGCGCCGACGTTGCCGTCCTCCTTCGGTCGGACCAGGACGACGTCGACCCGCGCGGTCACCCGGCGGACCCCTCCTCGAAGAGACGACGGACGAGCCAGTCCGGATCGAAGGGAAGGAGGTCGCCGTAGCGCTGGCCGACACCGACGAACAGGATCGGCTTCTTCGTGACGAAGGTGGCGCTCAGCGCCGCGCCGCCCTTCGCGTCCGCGTCGAGCTTCGTCAGGATCAGCCCGCCGATCCCGATCGTCTCGTCGAACAGCTTCGCCTGCTCGACGACGTCGTTCCCGCTCAACGCATCGCCCACGAAGATGGTCAGCGCGGGCTCGACGACCCGACGGATCTTTTTCGCCTCCTCGATCAGATTCTCGTTCGTGTGCTGGCGGCCGGCCGTGTCCACGAGCACCGCGTCGAGGTGGCGGGCCTTCGCGTGCTGGACGGCGTCGAACGCGACGGCCGCCGGGTCGCTCCCCTCCTGTTGGCGCACGACGCGCACGCCCAGCCGCTCGCCGTGCACGAGCAGTTGCTCGATCGCGCCGGCGCGGAAGGTATCGCCGGCCGCGATGACGCTCGTGAGCTTCCGCTCGGCCAGCCAGCCGGCGATCTTGGCGATCGTCGTCGTCTTGCCGGTGCCGTTCACCCCCACGAACAGGATCACGTACGGCTTGGTCGGGTACGCGCGGATCGTCGCGGCGAGGTCGACCGGCGGCCGGGCGAGGATCGCCCGTACCGAGTGTTCGAGCGACGTCTTGATGGCCGACTCGGCATCCGCGCCGATCCGGAGCTTCCGGCCGGCGAGCTCCTTCCGCAGATCGCGGCGGACCCGCTCGATCACCGGTAACGCGACGTCGGACTGCAACAGCGCGATCTCGAGGTCGTCCAGCACGTCATCGATGGTCTCCTCCTTGAGCCGCCGTCCGAGGAAACTGTCGGTGAACGGTCCTTCCGAGGAGGCCGCCGAGGCCCCCTCCGCCGGTCGATTTCCGCCACCGGGGGGCGGGACGGCGGGGGGCGCCGACGAGGTCGAGGGTACGGCGGCAGCCGCATCGGCCGGGGTCGAGCGCCGGAGCCGCGCCTTAATTGCCGCCCACATTCGCGCCCGCGCCGCCCGAGCGGGTGATCGCGTCGATCCGGCGCGAGATC
This sequence comes from Thermoplasmata archaeon, assembly GCA_030042855.1. Next base: position 1,163 of record JASHYU010000046.1, on the reverse strand, counting down.
GTCTGGATCCGGTCGTCGAGCGAATTGATTTGGCCCTCCATCTCGCGCACGGCCTGATCGATCCGCTTCACGCGCTCCGCCAGGAGCTCGACGACCTTCGGCCGTTCCATCTCGACGACGACGCCGGAACCGATGCCGATGAGGACCGGCGACCGAAGGTCGACTGACCCCCGAACGAACGTCTCCCCACCGAGCGGCAGCAGGAGCTCCGCCCCCGCGGGCGCGCGGTCGATGCCCTCGAGGCTCTCGCGAGCCCGGACGTGGTCCTGGCGCGACGCGGAGAGGATCTGGTGCTGCTGCAACAGGGCGTTCAGCTGGTTGCGGTACGCGTCCAGCCGCAGCAGGTCCTCCTGGACCCGGGCCTCGAGGTCGCCCTCCGCTGGAGCGCGGTTCGTCGCCATCGGATGGGCTCCGTCGACCGCAGGGATGACTTAACGCTCTCGGCGGGAACGGGCGCAGGCTCGGGGCACGACGGCTACGGGCCCGGGACCTCCGTCACCGAGTCGATCCGGATCTGATGGCGCTTCACGTGGTGGCAGCCCCCGATCTCGCTGAGCGCCCAGTGGCGGGCCGTCGCTGCGTCCGCCGCCTCGTGCTGCTTCGTGAAGGGTTGCCAGTACCCACGGCGGGCATTGAACGCGCCCTCGACCTTCCAGACCGGCATTCGACCCGAGCTCCGGACGACCGCGCCCACTGGGCTTCCCTATTTGACGCTGCCGGCGAGGAACCGCCGGTCCGCCCGACCTGAGTTCCGGAGAGCCCGACCCGGGCCCTGGGAGAGCGATCGATTCTCGAGGTCCGCTCAGTAACTCGACGATTCCGCGAGCGTCGCGAAGGTAGCGAGAGTCCCCCGCGGCCGTTCACGCCTGCGTCCGCCCGGCGGCCGAGACCCTCGGTCGCGGTGCCCCGGGACGCCCGCCCACCGGCCCGCCTCTCCCGGGGGCCGTCGAAAGGCTCATTTCGGGCGTTTTGGATGAACCCGCCTTGACCGCCACGCTCGCGGCGCGTCCCTCCAGCGAACGGATCGTCGCCGTGGCCGTGTTCGCCCTCCTCGGACTCAGCGCCGTCGGGATCCTCTCGGGCCCGCTCCGATCAGTCCCCGGGCCGGGCCCGAGCGACCCGCTGGCGAGCTCGGGATCGGCGACGACCGCCGCGTACCCGCC
>JASHYU010000045.1 GCA_030042855.1 Thermoplasmata archaeon | reverse complement strand
GTTGGTGACGGGGAGGCCCTTCAAGGGAGGCAGACCGGAGTAGCCCTTCCCCACCGTACTCGTCTGGCTGACGTATCCCCAGTGGAACGTGAAGGCATTGTACATGTAGTAACCCCACTGGACGGGAATGGGTTGGTTCAGCTTGAGGGCGTTCACCGCGATCTTGTACGCGGGGTTCGGGCACTGTAACGCGGGGTTGTTGGGACACTCGATCGTGGGGGAGCTGGGGTTGCTCCGGGGGTTCGCGGGGTAGTACGAGGCGATTCGCTCCGAGGTGGGGATCGTGGAGACCAGCACGAAGGTGATGGTCATCACGCCGATGAGGACCGGGACGAGGAGCGCGATCCTTCGGACGATATAGATCCACATCCTCATCGGACGTTACGGACCTCCCGCCGGGGGCCCCCCCCGCCGGTCTGACATGGTTCGGGTATATATGGATATAAGAATTCCATTCTGCGCGCGCGAGCAAGCGCGGCTTGACGGGGCGCTCCGCCGGCCGACCCGACGACGATGGCGGAGGCATTCACTGCGGTGCGTCGAGCGGATCCTCCTCGAACTCCTCGGGCTCCGGTCCGAGGTCGGCGTCGAGCTCGACTCGCCGGTGCGGCGGCGGCCGGGGCTGGTACACGCCGCCCGGCAGGAACAAGCCGAGGAACACTCCGACCGCCCCGGTTCCGAGGAGCAGCACGCAGCCGATCGTCAGCAGGATCAGCTCGGGAGAACCCAGGCCGAACGCTGTCCCCGGGTACGATTCCGAGAGCGTCGCGTTCAGATCGACCGCGCGCGAGGTGTGGCTCGTCGCGGTAAGGAAATACGCGGCGCTCACGCCCCCGGAGTTCCTCCAAGCACCGGAGGTGTTAGCGTCCCAGACGACCAAGGCGGGGGTGACCGGACAGAGGCCCGAGGCGGAAGAGCAGGCCGCCGCCCGCGCGAGCGTAACGTTGGACGGGCCGGTGGAGGCCCAGACGAGCGTCAACGAGCCATGGTCGGTCGAGACCATCGCGAGCGTCCACACCTGCGTCGAGTTCGGGCTTACCTGAACCGCGCTGATCGACCGCGTCAGTCCTCCGGGGGGGGCGCCCGACGAGATGGCGAAGAACGTCACGACGAGCCCGGCCCCCACGACCACGAACGCAAGCCCGACGACGACCAGGCCGAGGCGCACTATCGACCGAGGGAGGGAGCCGAGTAAATAGGCTTCTCTCGGCGGGCGCTGCCCGGAGCCTCGCCCGTGCGGGTCGGGTCGCGCGGAGGCGTGGTGCGACCGTCACGACGCTCAGAGCAGCGGCAACGCGCCCGTGAGCGGATCGAGTTCCCCGGCGAGCGCCGGACCGAGTCCGAGGCACGTCACGGTCCCCGGAGCTACTTCGGTGAGACCCGCGTCCTGGACCAGCGCGGTGGGGATCCTCGCGCCCCGGGCGTCTCTCTCGATGTGTTCGAGATCCGCGAGCGTGGGCGCGACGAGCGCGATCTTCTTCTGGCCCTGGGCCCGCCAGGCATCGAGCTCGGGTCGGCGACGTTCGATCGCCTGTTCGACGAGCATCACGGCGGCGTGGGCGACCTGCACCGCGGCCTTGCCGGCAGTCAGGCGGATCTCTCCCCGCACGACGAGGACCATCTTGTACTCGCCGGGCGGAGCCCGGGCCCGGCGCTCACTCGGCATATTCCGCCTCGCGCCGTCGGGCGATCTCGAGCGTCTCCGACCGGATCTCCTCGAGGCGGGCGTTCAAGCGATCCCGCTCGGCGGGGTCGCGCACCTCGGTGCGCAACCGGTGCCGCACGCGACGGGCCTCGGTGTCCAGTCGATCGAGCTCGCGGGACAGCTCCCACGCTCCTTCCTCGGCGTGGGAGGCCTCGGGCGGCGGGACCGTCGGCGGCGTGCGTCGGAACGCGCCCCGGCCCCAGGCCGCCGCGAAGCCCACCGCCGCGATCCCGGCGAGGACGGCCTCGAGGACCGGATCGCTCCAGTAGGCCTGGAAGCCTCCCGGGGCGGCGACCAAGAGGCCGTACCCGACCAGCACCGTGAGCACGACGCTGAGGACGAACGAGAGCGTGCCGATCTCGACCGCGCGCCGGATCGCGCCCGCGCCCCGGAGGCGCCACTCAGGGAAGACGGCCTTGGTGAGCGCGTAGCCGGGAACGAAGAAGATGAGGAGGAATCCCGCAACCGCCTCGGGAACGCTGGCCCCGGACATCGGACTCGGCGCGCCCTACTCGGCCGGAGCTTCGCCCAGGCCGAACTGCTTCTCCATCTGGCGGCGCAGGCGGCGGTTGGAGGCGAGCCCGTGGGCCGCCTTCTTCGTGGTCTCGTACTGCTTCAACAGCGCGCGGACCTCCGTCGCCTTCTGCCCGCTCCCCCGAGCGACCCGGTGGATCCGCTCGGCCTTCAGGATCTGCGGGTTGTCGAGCTCCTCGGGCGTCATCGAATCCATGATCGCCCGGAACCGCCGCAACCGGGCCTGGGTCTCGTCGAGCGTCTTCGGGTCGACCTTCGGCCCGACGAACGAGGGGAACATCGAGAGGATCTTCGAAACCGGCCCCATTTGGCCCAGCGAGTCGAGCTGGGTCCGCATGTCGCGCAGGGTGAAGTGCCCGCTCATGAGGTTCTTCGCGGCCTTCTCCGCCGCTTCCTTGTTCGAGAGCTCCTCGAACCGCTCGAGCAGCGTCTGGATATCGCCCATCCCGAGGAGCCGGGAGACGAAGCGGGTGGGTTCGAACAGCTCGAGCTCGTCGAGGTGCTCGCCCGTGCCGATGAACAGGATCGGCGCGCCGCTCTTCGCGACGGCCGAGAGGGCGCCGCCTCCCTTCGCGGAGCCGTCGAGTTTGGTGAGGACGACGCCGGTGAGGCCGACCGCCTTGTGGAAGGCCTCGGCACTGCGGCCGGCGGTCTGGCCCATCGCCGCGTCCAGGACGAGCAGCACCTCGTCCGGCTGGAGAGCGGCTCGGACCCGCTTGAGTTCCTCGACCAGCTCCGCGTCGATGCCGCTCCGCCCCGCGGTGTCGACGATCACGGCGAGATGCGGGGGGAGTCGAGCGAGCGCCTCCTGGACGATCACCTCGGCGCGCGGCTCCGAGCGGTTCGCGTAGAACTCGCAGCCGACCTTCTTCGAGAGCTGCTCCAACTGGTCGATCGCGGCCGGTCGGTGGACGTCCGCCGCGACCAGGCCGACGCGAACGCCCCGCTTCTGAAAGTACCGCGCGAGCTTGCCGGCCGTGGTCGTCTTGCCCTGGCCGAAGAGGCCGGCGAGCAGGATCCGCTTCGCCTTCACCTCGAACGGCCGATCCTTCCCCAGGATCCCCCGGACTTCCTCGTAGATGATCCGGATCAGGAAGTCGCGGAGGCTGGCGCCCGCGGGGGGCTTTTCCTCGGTCGCGCGTCGGCGGACCCGCTGCGTCAGGTCGAGCGCCAGCTGGACGTTGACGTCGGCCTGCAGCAACGCCCGCTGGATGTCCCGCACGACCTCGGCCAGGAGGGCTTCGTCGACGACCGACCCGCGGGCGATCTTCTGGAGGACCCCCCGCAGCGACTTGCCCAGTGAATCGAGGACCACGGAACCGCTCCGGGCCAGGAGAGCCGGCCCACCCGCGTTACCACCCCACGGGTATATCTATCGGTGGCCCGGGCGGGCTCGCGCGCGCCCCCTTAAGTGCCCGATGGGCGTCGAACTGAGCCGACGCGATGTCGAGCGAGCCGTCCGCGACGACGCCGGCACCTCCGCCCCCCAAGCTCCAGCCGGTCCGGGTGCCGGTCCCCGAGGCGCCGGTCGAGGATCGGACCGAGGATTTCCGCGAGGTGCTCCACGCGTACTCGAAGGAGGAGTCGGTCCTCGAGGCGAAGCGGTGCATCCAGTGCCGCCGGCCGTGGTGCGTCGAGGCGTGCCCCATCTCGCAGGATTGCCGCGAGTACATCCGCCTCGTCGCCGCCGAGGACTTCGACGGCGCGGCGCGCGTCACGCTGCGCGACGACCCGCTCGCGAGCTGTCTCTGCAAGGTCTGCTACCATTACTGCGAGGATGCCTGCGTCGTCAAGCGCAAGGGCGTGCCGGTCGCGATCCGGCAGCTCAAGCGGGCCGCCCTCGACTTCGGGAAGAGCGACCTCGTCTACGTGCCCTCGAAACGGCGATCGGAACGCGTCGCCGTCGTCGGCGCGGGCCCGGCCGGACTGATGGCGGCCTGGGAGCTCGGCGTCCGCGGCTACGGCGTCACGGTGTTCGAGCAGGAGGCTCGGTACGGGGGTCTCATGCAGACGATCCCGGCCTACCGGATGACGAACGCGGATGTGGAGGTCGATCGTCGACGATTCCGGGAGCTCGACGTGACGTTCGTCGAGGGCCGGAAGATCGGTCGCGACACGCCCCTCGAGGATCTCCTCCGTCCGGACGGGTACCAGGCGGTGGTGCTCGCGATCGGCACCCCCCGGCACCGGTCGCTCGGGATTCCGGGCGAAGACCTCCCGGGAGTGATCCCGGCGCTCGAGTTCCTCAAGGAAACGAACGCGGGCCGCGCCCCGACGCTCGGTCGGGAGGTCGTCGTGGTCGGTGGCGGCGACGTCGCGATGGACTCGGTGCGCAGCGCCGTGCGGGCCTGCCATCGCGGCCGCGTGACGCTCGTCTACCGGCGGAGCCGTTCGGAGATGCCGGCGGATCCCGAGGAGGTCTACGGGGCCGACGAAGAGGGCGTTCGGTTCGAGTTCCAGAAGATCCCGCTGCGGATCGTGGGCCGCTCGCACGTGGAAGGGCTCGTCGTCCAGAGCACCGAGCTCGGGCCGCCGGATGGGGGCGGCCGTCGCAGTCCGGTCCCGGTGACGGGGTCCGAGACGACCCTCCCGTGCGATACGGTGCTCGTCGCGGTCGGCCAGCGCGCGGACCTCGAAGGGTTCGAGGTCGATCTCGGGCTTCGCCTCACGTCGCAGGGGTGGCCGGAAGGTCCGGGACCCGGCTACGCGACCGCGGTTCCGGGGATCTTCGCCGTCGGGGGTCGGTCCGTCGTGTATGCCATGGGCGCGGCGATCGAAGCGGTGAACGCCGTCGAGGCGTACCTCGCATCCCGGCGGGGCGAGGCCCCCTCCCCTCGACCGGATCCGTTCGGCGGCGCGGAAGCCTTCCATCTGCCGCCGGGGTACACGACCCCGATCCGGGTGTAGGCCCGCGAGGGGCCCCCACGACTGCACCAACCTTTTTCCCGTCTCCTTCGCATGTTCGGCCGTGCGTCCCCGGCACTTCCCCGTTCGCTCCCACTGGGCAGCCGCCGTCGCCGTAGCGCTCGCCGTTTTGGTCGTTCCCCTGGGCCTCTCGTTGGGCGCCGCGCTCGGCGCGCCCGAGGTCGGTCCGGGTACGACGGGGGCGAGCGCGGCGACCTCGACCGCGACCGCCTCCCTCAGCGCGCTCTCCGCGCCGTTCGCCGATCGCACCGGGTACTCGGTGGCCTACGGCGAGGGGGCAACGGATGTCCGTCCCGCATCGGGCCCGGTCCTCGTCGTGGTGACGTTCGTCCCCCGGAACTCGTCCGAGTTCTTCTCGACCCCCGCACCGGGGGCCCCGGCGCTCTCGACCTCCGAGATCGCGGCCCGCTACGGTCTCCTCCTGGGGCAGTATGCGACCTTCGAGCGGTACTTCGTCGCCCACGGGCTTTCGATCGTGCACACCTGGCCCGACCGCCTTTCGTTGACCGTCGCGGGGCCAGCGGCCGCGGTCGGCGCCACCTTCGGTACCACGATCCTGGCCGGGATGGCCGCGGGGTCCGCCGTGACCTATCCGGAGTCGCCCCCCGAGCTCCCCTCCGCCCTCGAGACGATGGTCGGGAGCGTCGTCGGACTCTCCTCGGGATTCGACTCCTTCACGCTCCCGGCGTCCTCGTCGCTCACGGCCAGCGCGTCGGCGGACCAGGTGGAGGGCGCGAACGAGGTCACCCCGGCGATCGCGCGGCAGATCTACGACCTCTCGAGCCTCTTCAACGTGAGCGGGAGCTTCCACCCCGCGTCCTCCGAGGGGATCGCGCTCCTCCTGTGGGGCTACGGGTACTCGCCGAGCGATCTCACCACGTTCTACCGGGACTACTATCCCTCCGGCTTCCCCGCTCCCACGATCGACGACTACCCCATCGACGGCGCCCCGGCGCCGTCGGCGAGCGCCGTCAACGATCCGTGCCACGCCTCGCTCGAGCTGACGCTCGATCTGGAGTGGGCGGGTTCGATGGCGCCGGGCGCGACGCTCTACCCGGTCTACGCCCCCGAGACCGCCGCGCCCGGCTGCTCGCCCACGGACGCCTCGATGGCCGACGCGATGAACCAGGCGGTCGACCTGCCCGTCGCCGCGATCTCGATGTCGTTCGGCACGTCCGACGCGACGAGCGGGGGCCTGGCTGCGGCGTGGGCCACGGATTTCGCGGTGGCGGTCCAGCGGGGCGTCTCGCTGGTCGCGGCGACCGGCGACGACGGCGGCGATGCCGAGACGGGCTGCCAGGGCGGGCCCTCCCCGGAGTATCCCTCGACCTCGCCGGACGTACTCGCGGTCGGGGGATCGCAGGTCACGCTCGAGTACGGCGTCATCGGCGGCGTCACGGGGTTCACCGAAACGGCCTGGAGCGATAGCGGCGGGGGATATTCGACCGTGTACGCCCCGCCCGCCTGGCAACCGTCGGACCTCCCCGGTCGCGGGGTGCCGGACGTCGCGGCGACCGCGGCGCTCAACTTCGTCTACTATGACGGCCAGGACCGCACCGGCTCGGGGACGAGCTTTGCGACGCCGCTCTGGGCCGGCCTGATCACGGAGATGGACGCGATCCACGGGAGCCGCTTCGGGGTGATCGCGCCCCGGCTCTACGCGGTCGGGAACGAGGAGAACGCGACGTCGAGCCACACCCCGACCGGGCTCGCCGGGATCACCACCGGTTCGAACTGCGTCGCGTCCGCGCACGCCGGATGGAACGCGGTGACCGGTTGGGGATCGCCGCGCGCCTTGAACCTCTACGAGGACCTCACCGCTACGTTCGTCAATCTCTCGCTCACCGCCTCGCCCACGACGGTCGCCCAGGGCGCCAGCGTCACGATCTCGGGCCACCTCGCGAACGCGACGGACGGCGTACCGATCTCGGGCGTGCCGGTCACCGTGTCGCTCGCCTCCTCCGTCAGCATCGGTCCGTGCACGGGCGTCTTCGGCTCGGTCGCGATCGTCACGGGCTCGGGCGGGAACCTCTCGGCGGCCCTGCGGGTGCCGTCGTGCTACCTCGGCTCGCACGCGGTGGCGCAGCTCCTCGTGACCTCCGACGGGTACTACGGGACGAATTCGACGACGGTCGCCGTGAACCTCCTCGGGCTCGTCCCCGCCCTCGGGTTTCTGGGGGAGCTCCCGTACAACGTCGCGGCGTTCGTGCTCATCCTCGCCGCCGCGTCGCTCGCCGGGTACTTCCTCGGTCGGTCGCATCCGTCGTCGGCGCCGCCGGCGGCGTCCCCCGCACCGGACCCGGGGCCGCCCCACCCCGACGACGCGCCGCCGCCGGCTCCCGCCCCGACGCCGGCGGACCCCGGCCAGAGCGAAAGCAGATAATCCGGGCCTCGCTGGACCGCCCCGTGCCCGGTGCATCGGGAGGAGCGCCGGACCCAGTCGCACCGGTCGCCCTCTCCGGGCCGGAGCGTTCGGTCCTCGAGCTGTTGCGGTCCGCGCGGGATCTGCCCCTCGAGGAGGAGGATCTCGCCGGGCGGCTCGGCCTGGGGCTCGACACCGTGCGGGGGAGTCTCCAGCGCCTGCGCTCGAAGCACCTCGCCGTCGTCGACGAGGCGTCGACGTCCGCCCGGGAGCTCACCGCGCGTGGGAAGGAGGCGCTCGAGCACGGCCTGCCCGAGCGGCGGTTCGTGGAGGCGCTGCGGAGCCACGGCGGCGCGCTCACCCCCGAGGAGGCGACCGCCGCCGGGATCGCCGACGAGGAACGCTCCGCCGCGATCGGGATCCTTCGGCGTCGGGGGCTGCTCGAGGAAGGGCTGCCGTTCCGGCTTCGCCCGGGCGTCCTCGACGCGAGCCGCCGTCTGCCCGAGGAGATCGTCCTGCAGCAGGTCGGTTCGCGCGAGGAGGGGATCGACGACGCGATCTTCGTCGTCCTCGAGCGCCGCGGTCTCGTCCGAGTCGTCCACCACTCGATCAAACGGTGGTCCCCCTCGGACGAGGGGCGTCAGCTCCCGCTGGCCGCCCCCGGAGCTTCGGAGCTCGGAGCCCTCACGCCGACCGTCCTGGCGGCCGGCGAATGGAGGAGCCGCCCGTTCCGGGCCTACGATGTCCGCGCGCCGGTGCCCTTCGTCACCGGCGTCCGGCCGAACCCGTACGTCGCGTGGCTCGAGGAGTTCGAGGACCTCCTGATCGGGCTCGGGTTCGAGCAGGCGGAGGGACCGCTGCTCGAGACCGAATTCTGGAACAATGACGTCCTGTTCATGCCGCAGGACCACCCGGCCCGCACGATCCACGACGCGTTCTCCGTGGAGGACGTCGCCGGGCGGCCCCCGTCCCCCGAGCTCCTCGCGCGCGTCGCGGCCGTCCACGAGGGTCGGCCGATGCCGGGCGAGTCGACGGCGCTCGGGCCGGGGTGGCCGGGACGGTACGACCCGACCGTCGCGGCGCGGCCGATCCTCCGATCCCAGACGACGGCCGTCTCGGCCCGGTGCCTGGCGCGCCGCCCCGCCCCGCCGTTCCGGAGGTTCTCGCTCGACCGCAACTTCCGGCCGGACTCCGTCGACGCCACCCATCATGTCGAGTTCACGCAGTGCGAGGGGATCATCGGCGAGGAGGGCCTCTCCCTACGCCACCTGATCGGGGTCTTCCGCGAGCTCGCCGAAGGGATCGGCATCCGCGAGCTCAAGGTCCGGCCGAGCTACTTCCCGTTCACCGAACCGTCGATCGAGGGCTACGTCCGGCATCCGAAGCTCGGATGGACCGAGATCTTCCCGGGCGGGGTCCTCCGGCCCGAGGTCACGCGGCCGCTCGGGCTCGACGTCCCGGTGATCGCCTGGGGGATCGGCGTGATGCGGCTCGCGATGGTCGCGCTCGGGATCAACGACATCCGGGAGCTCTTCGGCGACGACCTGGCCGACCTCCGGGGCGGGGGGTCCTAGCCGTGCCGCAGAGCGTGCTGTCGGTCGAGCGGATCTCGGCGCTCCTGCCGGCCCCGGTCCCGGATCGCGCGTGGGACGATCTCCTCTTCGCGTCGAAGGCCGAGGTGGTCGCGCGGGACGGCGACGCGCTCACGCTCAGCGTGACACCGGACCGCCTCGACCTCCTCTCCGAGGGCGGACTCGCGCTCTACCTCGCCGGGGTGCTCGAGGTCGCCCACGGGATCCCTCGGGCGGTCCGACCGTCCGGAGGCCCGCCGCCGCCGGTCTTCGAGGTCGACCCCTCCGTCGCGCCGGTCCGGCCCGCGATCGTGGGCGCCCTCGTCCGGGCCCCGGAGGGGACGGCGCTCGACGCCGGCGCGCTCGACGAGGCGGTGCGGTTCCAGGAGCTCGTCCACGCGACCGTCGGGCGCGACCGCCGGGCGGCGAGCCTGGGCCTCTACCCGTGGGAGCGGTTGACCCCGCCGATCCGGTACGCGGCCGAGCCGCTCCGCGCGGTGCGGTTCGTTCCGCTCGGGGGCGACGAGGAAGTCTCGGGCGAGTCGTTCTTCCTCGGGCACCCGTACGCGACCCGCTTCGGGCCGCTCGGGAGGGTCGGGGAGGACCGGTGCCTCGTGCTGCGGGACCACGCCGGCGCGGTCCTGAGCCTGCCGCCGATCCTGAACGGGCGGAGCGCGGGCGAGGCGCGACCGGGGGACCGCTCGCTCCTGATCGAAGCGACGGGGCGCGACGATCGGACCGTGCGCGAGGCGCTCGGCCTGATGCTCGTCGTCTTCGCCGCCCGGGGCTGGACGGTCGAGCCGGTCGCGGTGGAGCGGCCCGGATCGCCCCGCGACTCGGGCGAGATCGCGGTGGGGGATCGCGCGATCGACCTGCCCTCCCGGCTCGTCCGGGAGATCTCGGGGACGAGCCTCACGGCGCCCGAGGTCGAGCGGCGGCTCTCGCGGTCCCGTCTCGCGCCGCGCCCGATCGAGGGGGGCTGGCGCGTCGGGATCCCGCCGTGGCGGCCCGACCTGATGGCGCCGGTCGACCTCGCCGAGGACGTCGTGCTCGCCGCCGCGCTCCGTGCGGAGGACGGGATCGTCCCCGCGAGCCGCTCCCGGGGTCGTCGGCTGCCCGAGGTCCGGTTCCGCCGTTCGGTGGCCTTCGACCTCCTCGGCCTCGGCTTCGCGGCGCCCCACACGCCGGTCCTCGTCTCCGCGGACAACGTGGCCCGAGTGGGCGGGGCCGCCCCGAT
>JASHYU010000044.1 GCA_030042855.1 Thermoplasmata archaeon | reverse complement strand
GTCCTGGTTCGGCTTCGACGCCCGTCTCAGGGCGAGGTTCGCTCTGGTCCCCCCCGCGGAACGGACCCAGGGGCACGACGGACCGCGTGCAGAACTGACCGTCACGTCCCGGACTTGGTCGCACGGCTCTCGTTCCTCTCGAACTCGTCCCAGTCGAGGATGGGCGGGTCCACGTCGATCTGCCACAGGAGAGCGTTCAGCTCGCCGCGATGCTGGAGTTCGTGCTCGATGACGTGCAGCAGCGTCCCGCGGAAGGAGGTCGTGAAGTCCTCGTCCCACCACGGGGGCTGCTTCGGAACGAGGAACGTACGATCCAGATCCCCCTCCTTAAGCCGCGCGAAGAACTGGTCCACGAACCCATCGACCACCCGGCCGTACGCCCGGAGGTCCTCGAGGTTCTGCGGCTCGGGGATGTCGTCCGTCCGGAAGCGTTCCCCGTTGACGGCCGACATTCGGACGATCCAGGTCTCCACGCCCCCGATCGAGTGGCCGAGGATGTCCAGGAGCGTCGGAAACGACGCGCCGCGATCGCGCGTCAGCTCCGCCGGTGGGAGCTTCGCCAGCGTCTCGAAATAGCCCTGACGGGCGACGCGGTTGTAGAGGTACCACCGGCGGATCGACTCCAATTCGGACACCATACGCTGCCAACCTGCGGTCCTCGGGATCACGAGCTTCCTGAAAAGCCCACTCTCGTCCCGGCCGGCCCCACGGCCCTCAACTCGCCCCGGAGCATCCCGACCGAAACCACCAGCATCCACAGCAACGCCGAACCGATGAAAATGCGCTCCAGGAGACCGAAGTACTGCGTTTCCACGCGGTGAATGCCAGTCCCCAGGGCGAGGAGGACCAGGGCGATTGCGGTGAGCGTGGCCAGGGGCCGGGCGTAGGTGCGGACCGAGCGCCACGGAGAGTCCAGAGGCATCGACCGGGAGATGCCGAGCGCGCCGATCGCCACACAGAGGAAGGCCGCGAACGCTGCGATGTCGTGTACGGTCCCATGAACCGTCGCCGGTCCGGATACGTCGGCGGGGCTGACGGCGAGGACAAACGCGGCGGCTCCCCATGTCCCCACGAGCGCGAGACCGATCCGAGGTCGCGGGGAGGCGCCGGGCCACAGGCGGTACAGCGCGTAGACCAGGGCGAGGGAGAGGATCCCGCGGACCACGAAGTTGAGGTCCATCAGCCAGCCGTACGGGCCGACCCCGAGGTCGCTCTCCGCCTGGCTGATCGGGCTATAATGGGGCGGTAGAAGCTGGACGACGATGTCCAGCACGACGTAGATCGCCACGCCGACGACGGTGGCTCGAAGTGCCCATCGGGCAGAACGGGGCCATGCCGGAGCCTCCGTGCCGGACGCGGTCAGACGCGCTACCTGAGGGCCGCAAGTCCCGAGTCCTTGTAAGGAGGGGCTACCCGCCGCCCCCCAGTCGTCGAGCCTCCGGCTCGAGCTGGGGCTGGGGGCGGACCGTTGGAACCTGAGGGCATCTCTCGGTCCCCGCGAAGGGGCGCGGCGCCCGGTCGCCCGGTGGTGACGGGAACGAACCGGTATTCGCTCGCGGTCGACCGCGATGGCGGTGCCGGGGATAGGTGGGGACTTGTACCCAGTGCAGTTCGGGTCACCCGTGGCGACCGTCGAACCGATCCCGCTCAGTGCGATCCAGGATGCCCGCCGGCGATTGGGGTCCCTCGCCGTCCGAACCCCGATGATCCCGTTGGACCCTTCCGGGGAGCCGGGCACGGTCCTCCTGAAACTCGAGAACCTCCAGCCGACGGGGTCATTCAAGGTGAGGGGCGCCGGGAACTCGATCCTCCGGGCGCTCGACCGCGGACCGCTCCCGGGCGTCTACACGACCAGTGCGGGCAACATGGCGCAGGCCCTCGCCTGGCATGCCCGACGTCTGGGGATCCCCTGCACGACCATCGTGCCTGATACCGCGCCCGAGACGAAGCTCGCGGGCATCCGAAGGTACGACGCGGAGATCCTTCAGTTGCCCTGGGAGGAAGTGTGGAACATCACCCTCCGCGGCGAATATGCCCCGCTCCGGGACCGGCTCTACGTCCCACCGTTCAACCACCCCGACATGATCGCAGGCAACGGGACGATCGGCCTCGAGATCTTCGAGGATCACCCGGAGGTCGAGATCGTGTACGTCGCCATCGGCGGGGGCGGATTGATCACCGGCATCGCCTCGGCCCTGCGGGCGCTGAAGCCTTCGGTCCGAGTCATCGCCGTCGAACCGGAGACCGCCACCGCGTTCACGGCGTCGCTGGAGGCCGGGCAGGCCCGCGAGGTGCACCGAACGCCGAGCTTCGTCGACGGCTCGGGCTCGTTGAGCGTCTTTCCCGAGATGTGGGACCGACTGAACGGCCTGGTCACCGAGTCCCGAGTGGTCAGCCTCCAGGACACCGCATCCGCGATCCGATTCCTCTTCGAGCGGCACCACGTGGTCGCGGAGGGCGCGGCAGGGACCGCCGTCGCCGCCGCGCGCGCGGGGGCCCACGATCCGTCGACGTCCGTGGCCGTGGTCTCCGGGGGGAACCTCGACCCCGCCAAGCTGTGGACGATCCTCTCGGGCGCGGTCCCCTAACCCGTGATCTCCCCGGCCGCCCTTCTCCGACCCGTGCCGAGATATAGCATTACATTGCGAACTATTTATTTTTGTTTGATGGCACATACTAACCATGAGCGACCTCGACTGGGAGCCACGGCGAGTGCCGATCGAGCGAGCCGGAGCGGGTGATGGGCCGGCGCGCCGGCGGGCCGGGCCGGTGGGGCAGTACGTCGGACTCGAATTCCCTCGAGAGAGCGTGACCTGGGTCGTCCGCGGAGGGCGCACCCGGTCCGTGGAGCGACCGACGCTGGCCAAGTCGAAGCTGGCTCGACTCGGCGAGAGGCTCGGGCTCGGTTCCATCGGGTAGAACGGCCCGCCGGACACCGGGACCGCGCGGAGGGCGCCGCCTCGCCCGATCGGACCGACGTCGGCGCGGATCGGTCCCGGGCGACCGCGATTCGGACTCTCCCACCCCCGAACGGTTGGGAAGAGATATCTGAGGGGATGGCGGTCGGGGCCCCCCAGCATGGGGACGGTTCCGGGCGACCTCGGTGCGCCGGCGCCCACGACCCGATATTGCGCCAACTGTGGTTCGCCGATCGCTCCGACGGCGAATTTCTGTTCCCGGTGCGGGATGGCCACGTCGGCCGCCGGCAGTTCGACGGCCGGCCCTCCGTACTCGGCTCCCTCCTACGCCCCCACGCCTGGGCCGAGGTTTATGCCTCCCCCGCTTCCCAGCCCGCTAGCGGCCGATCGGGAGCGTACCGTCACCGGTCTCCTGCTGCTGGTGATCGGTTACGCGATCAGCTGGATCCCGTACGTGGGCACGATCGGGGGACTGCTGGCCCTCGTAGGGATCATCTTCGTCTTCCTCGGCCGTCGGGGCTACGGCAAATCTCACCACCGCTACGTCGTGATCGGAGGTGTCCTGTTCGTCCTGACGTTCTTCGCCGGCATCATCCTGGCCGTCTCCTTCGTGCTCGGACTGATCAGTCAAGTCCCCCCGACGGGGTCGACCCTTTCGGCGTTCGGCACGACGCTGGAGAGCGACCTCCAGTGGCTGTTCATCGGGGCTGCGGTCCTCGGCGTCCTGAGTTCCCTCAGCCAGGTGGTCATGGTCTATGCTCTCGCGGACCGCACGGCCCGTCTCCTGCTGTGGCTCGGATTCATCTTCGGCGTGGTGACGTCGGTCGTGATCCTCCTCATCCTGTGGCCCGAGGTGTCCACGGCCGTGCGTCAAGCGACCTCGGGGACCAGCTTCAACTCGGGTCCGATCGACTCGCTCGAAACCACCTCCGACCTCTTGGGGCTGATCAAGATCGTGCCGTCCGTCTTGTTCGCCTGGGCCTACTACCGCTGCCGCGACTGGGCCCGGCGCCCGCGCCCGGGCCCCGGTGGGGTCGGGACGACGCCGAGCTATCAATCCCGATGACCTGGAGGCCCCGATCGACCCATGATCAAAGGGACCCTCATCGTCGAGAGCCTCCGCGAGGAGACGTCGCTCACCGAGTTTCGGTTCATCGTCACCGAGGTCTCGCGCGGTCGCCCCAAGCTCTCCCCGCAACAGATCGCGGCCGGAATCGCTCCGGTGTGGTGCGTGATCGTCTTCGAGATCGAGGACGACCGGGCCGAGCAGCTCGCGGGCGTCCTCGCCCGCGAGCTCGACCCGATCGGGTGGTACGCCAACTTCTCCTCGCCGAGGGAGACCTACATCATCTACCCGGGGCGCGTCTTTCGCTATCCCCGGGGTGATCCCCAGCGAAGAGCGGAGGCCCAGGAGTACGGACGGCGGCTCGGGATCCCGGAACCTCAGCTCGACTGGACCGAATAGCCGGAGCGTCGCCGACCTTCGAGGCCGCGCTGCGTCCGTCGGCGCCCCCTGCCCAGGCCGAGGTAGGTCCCCATTCGGGCGAGGGCGTTCCTGACCTCGTCGTAATCGAGCCCGATGTAGTGTGCGGACAGGGCCGGCGAGGCGTGCCCGAACACGCCCTGCAAGGAGATGATGCTCATTCCGGACGCGTTCGCCAGCCGGCCAAACGTTCTCCGAAGGTCGTGATGCGACACCCGGACGCCGGCGTCACGGAGACCGGACCGACGCACGGCCCTCTGAAGGGCCGCGTCCGCCCCCGACCTGGAAAGCGGGACAATTCGCTCGTCCGGAGCTTTGGTCCGGACGGACAACCGGAGCAGGCGCTCGACCTCCCCCTGCAGGGGGATGATCCGCCACTTGCCGCCGTACCGACCTTTGCCGAGGATCCGGATGCATCCCTCCGAGAACAGTACGTCTTTCACCCGGAGCCGCAGGACCTCCACGCGTCTCAGCCCAGCAAACCCTTCCAGGGCGACGATGATCTCTTCCACACCCTGCGCCGCCCGGTAGAGGGAAATGAACTGCTCTCGAGTGAGCCATCTGCGGTGAACGGGCACTCCGGTCGGGAGCCTCCAGAGCGAACGATCCGTGGCGATCGGGTTCCCGGCCCATTTGAGGAACTGCCGTAGCGCTTGAAAGTGGATGGCGAAGGTGGGCGTCGCCCAGGGGAGGCCGTCGCGGAGCGACCGAATGTGATCCCCGCTCACATCCCCGGGTGAGCGAAGGCCGGACGGGCATCCGACACGTCGGATCAGATCGGGAGAACGACGCAGCTCCCATCGCATTCGGGCGAGCCAGGCGTCTCCGGCCTCGCCCGAGCTTCGTTTCTGTCGGAGGAACTCGTCGACGTCGGATCCCCACTGCCGGCTCCTTGCCCTCCTCGAGCTACGGGCGACCCGTGCAGCGCGTTGGGCAGGACGAGGGCCGTGCATCTTGCTCGAACTGAGCCGGTGGCCTCCGTCTAAGCGTCACTCGTCTCGTGAAAGGTGGAAGGTGCCTACCGAGTAATCTGTGTGATACGGGTTGCCCCCGCAAAGTCCCGCTTTACTAACCCCGATCGAGCAGAGCGCCGCAGAGGACTTACGCCTCGGTCCGGGCCGGCTCGGTGACGATAAGCACTTAACCCCGTTAAAACTTACCAGCGTTAAGAGTATGACCCGTCCATCCCTCAGAGTGACTCCCCCTCCGAACCACATTTCATCGTTCGTCGGGCCAACCAAGATTGGCCCGGGGTGAGCAGATGAGCCGACCGGTCCGAATGTCCCTTTTCGACCTCGCACCAAAGGAGAGCCGGAGTGCGATGTATGGTCGGGAAAACGAGCTCGCCGAGCTCACACGATTGATCGACGCGGGACGTTGGACCATTCTACTTGGGCCGCGAATGGTAGGGAAGACCAGCCTTGCGAAAGCGGCGTTGGCGCAGACCCGACGTCCGACGATCTACGTGAATCTCTGGGGAGTTCGGAGCGCCGCGGGGCTATTGGATGCACTTCGAGTGGGTTTGAGCGCCAATCGGACGCTCGTGAGAAGACTGCGCGATGGGCTGAGCCGAATTCAAGGGGTCACACTTGCCGGGACGGGAGTCGTGCTCGCTCCCCAGCCATGGCCGCTGCGTACCTTCCACGAAATGCTGAATCTAGTCGGCCGCATGGGCGAGAACGCGGTCATCGTGCTCGACGAGGTCCAAGAGCTCGCCGCGGCCTCCGGACCTCTGCACCGGTTGTTTGCCAACCTCTTCAACACTTATCCAAAGATCACGCTTGTGCTAACCGGGTCGTACTTCGGATTGGTTCGGTCGCTTCTGGAGACGAACTCGAACTCACCCCTCTATGGTCGCCCTCCGGCGCGGATCGAGCTCGAGCCGTTCGACCGTCAAGTTTCGGTCGGATTTCTCGAGACGGGATTTCACAAGTACGGGGTCCGCGTAGATCGGAAGCGCCTCAGCGAGGTGATCGATCGATCGTTGGACGGGATCCCCGGCTGGCTGACCTTGTTTGGCAATGCCGTTACGGAGTTGCGGATGCCAGTGGAACTGGCGGAGAAATACGTGGTTACCGAGGCAAAGAAGGTCGTACGCACCGAGCTCGAGCACTTTTTGGAGCACCGCGACGTGACGGTCTACTGGGCGGCCTTGAGGGCTCTCACTCGTCCAGCCGCGTGGGGTGACGTCAGAGAAGCGGTGAGTGAAGCGCGGGGGTCCACCCCGAATGAAAACTCTCTACGCAAGATTCTTCGGGGTCTCCGCGACGCGGGCATTGTGAGGGAGAGTGACCACAAGTACGGGATCCGAGACCCCATGGTTCGGGCATTTGTCGAGGGAACGGCCCGAATGCGGACACGCTCGCGCGAGTAGCCCTACCACCGCTTACACACAGGAGGTTTCAAGAGTTAGGGACGGCGAACCTACCTGCGGGGCCACTGGGTCGGGAGGCCAACGGAACTGTTGGCCTCCCTACGTTCAATCGACTCTATGGGTGGCTAGCTGACCTCCAACTAGAGCACGTAGACGACGTCCGTGTCGAAACCCGTGACGTACATCTCGTCATTGTACTCGTCATACGCCAACCCGAGGGCATGGGAGTCGGATGCCGTCGAGAATTTCTTCACGATCGTGAAGGACAGCCCCAAGTCTCCTCCGATCTCGTACGCCTTGCCGTTCACGTCGTTCGTTACCCAGATGGTCAGCGTCGACTGGTCCCACGCGACGCCGTACGGTCCATCGAACCCGGAGAGGGTGTAGTAGAGACCTCCATCCATGAGGACCGAGACGTTGTTGGAACCGGAGTTGGCCACGTAGTCGAGAGAGTTCACGGGATTGTAGGCAATTCCCCGTGGAGACACTCCGACGGCCTGAGTGAACGTGGCGAAGGAAACATCGTCGTACGTCGTCACGGTGTCGCTGCCCGTATTCGTGACCAGGTCGCAGACGCAACTTGGATCGAACGCGATCCCGTACGGATCCGAGCCCGTGTAAAAGAATACGCCGGCGTTCGTGGATCCGACGATCCAATCGACTCGATCGTCACCGGAGTTGACGACGACCATCGCCGGTTGATACGCGTCGTAGGCGATCCCCATGGGTTCGTCGAAGCCGGAGATCGTGGTATTGATCTTGTTCCCCGTGATCACGTAGACCACGTTCAGCCCGTAGTCCGTGACATACATGTCGTTGTCCGACGGATCGAACGCCGCCTGAATCGGAATGGCGCCGGTCGGTAGCGAGATCGTCTTCACTAAGGTGCAGGTCCCGCTGAACACGGAGATGTTCGGCGCCCCGCCCGCCTGGCCCGGGTACCCCTCGTTCGGGACGAACATCTCGTGCGTGACCGGGTCATATCCGGGATCCCTCGGAGTGTCCCCGGTGAAGCACGTTGGATCGGCGGTCGCCGGTAAGGCCGGTCGCTCCAGCCGGACGGCCGAGCTCGCGGCCGGGACTATCGCCAGCACGAGCAAAGCTCCCACCGCGATCGCTACGCCCAATACAGTCGCTATCCTCGCCCGCCCCTTTCTCTCTCCCCCGCGCATGCTCGTACCGCTCCTCGGGCACCCGACCCCGCCGAGCGAAGGGGGTTTCAGTACATCAACTCCGGTAAGGACGCAGATCGAGCGTCGCCGGGGGTCGAACCGGAACAGTCGTCGAAGGAGCCACCCGCCTCAACGACCAAGTGCGTCGTGACCGGGCCGGGCGCAATGTTAGTTGCACACTGCGAAACTATCCCGATCGACGAGAAGCGAGCAGCTCGCTGACCGTGCCGACATGGATATCCGCTGCCGTTGTCGAAGTGATGGAACCGCCGACGAACGTGACCTCGACCAGCGCTCCCGTCCCATCCTCACCGATGTAGAGATCACCGGTGGTGGGGTCGATGGCGATCACCCCCGGCAAGGTCCCGTTGCCGAGCGCGATCGATCCCGCCACCTGGTTCGTGGAAGCATTGACGATCGAGACGTTCCCCGAGGCTGCGCACGAGACGTAGAGGAGCTGGGTCGACGCGTTGTACGCATACGCGTCCGGCCACGAGCCCACCGTCAGTTCCCCGACGTACTCGTTCGTCGCCGGATCGAGTACGACCAACTGATTCCCGGGAGAATCGTAGAGCCATCCGCCGAGCATGACATAGACGTAGCCGTTGAGCGGGTCGAGGAACGTGGAGGTAGGGCCCTCGTATCCCGGCACCGCAACGTTGGCGAAGGAGGTTCCGTTGAGCTCGCCGATCTCCGTCACCGCGAGATCTCCCCGCGACGGAAAGTAGATGACGTGGGAAGTAGGCTCGATGGCGAGGCCATTCCCCCCGCCGGGGTTGGGGTCGATCGGCAGGACCCGAGTCAGGTTGAAGGTCGTAGGATCGATGGAGAGGATCGAGTCCGGCGGGTTGTTCGCGAGCACGAGCAGCTGGCCGGTGGCGGGGTCAAGCTGCTCTCCCACCATGTACCCATAGGGCGTGAAGTTGAGCGTGGTCTCGACGGTGTTCGACGTGGTGTTGATCACCGTGAGGTTGCTCGCATAATCGTTCGAAACGAAGAGGAGGCCATTGGCGGAGTCGAGCGCAAGTCCCCGCGCGTCGGCGCCCGTGGAGATGACTTGGGTCACGTGGAACGGGTTCGGGTCTACCACCGAGACCGTGTGAGAGAATTCTGAGGCGACGTAGAGCATCCCATTCTCGGAGTCATAGATCACGTACTGGGGCCAGAATCCGACCGGCGTGCCGCTGACGTTGATGTCGCCGATCGAGCCCGTCACCTCATACCGGGACTCGCCCGAGCTCTGGCGGCTACCGGGGGATCCCCCGGGGGACTGCGTCGCCGCAAAGGCCAGGATCGTTCCGAAAACTACCACGAGCGCAACACCGGCGACCCAAGCTCGCCGGACCGCTGTTGCGCGCGCCATGTTCGGTGGACACCCGCCCGCGACATTTCCCAATACGCTCTCAAGAAGATGGGTTTTGCCCTGCCCATCGGGACGCGCCGATCGCGTCGCGACCTAGTTTCCGGACGACGTTGCTCGCGAACCGCGCCGTGTCCCCGGCCCACGTACTCCTCTGTTTGAGCGGACACTGTCCGAAGGGCCTTCGACTGCCGGACGACTCTCGTTCGCGACTCGGAACTAATGTAGCCCGCCGGCCTGACCGCTCGGATCGACTGGGAGCTTTTAATGCCGTATGTTCAGGTCGGAAGGGAGAACTCGGGGAACGTCGAGTTGTACTACGAGGATCGAGGCAGCGGCGCCCCGATCGTCTTGATCCACGGTTATCCGCTCAGCGGGGCGTCCTGGGAACGTCAGGTGCCCTCGCTCCTGGAATCGAACCACCGGGTCATCACCTACGACCGCCGCGGATTCGGCCGCTCGAGCCAACCGGCGAGCGGATACAACTACGACACCTTCGCTTCGGACCTGCACGAGCTTCTCGGTCACCTCAAGCTGAAAGACTTCGCGCTGGCCGGATTCTCCATGGGAGGCGGAGAGGTCGCCCGATACATCGGTCGCTACGGTTCGAAGGGCGTGTCGCACGCGATCTTCTTCTCGTCCGTCCCACCCTACTTGCGGAAGGCGCCGGACAATCCCGAAGGGGTCGATGGCGCGGTCTTTGACGGCATTGGGAAGGCGATCGCCGCGGACCGGTATGCCTTCTTCACGGCCTTCTATCGAGACTTCTACAACGCCGACGTGAACCTCGGCAAGCGCGTCAGCGAGGAGGTTCTGCGCACCAGTTGGAACGTCGCCACCGGCTCCTCCGCAATCGCCTCTCTCGCATGCGTTCCAACCTGGGGAGAAGACTTCCGCCAGGACCTCGCTCGTGTCGACGTGCCGTCGCTGGTTATGCACGGGGACGCGGATCGCATCGTGCCGCTCGCTGCCGCGGGTGCGAGGACCGCGAAACTGGTCAAGGGCGCTCGCTTCGTCGTCGTGAAGGATGGTCCGCACGCGATCATCTGGACGCATCCCGAGATTGTCAACCCGGAGCTCGTTCGGTTCCTCGGGACGTAACGGTCTTCGGTCCGAATCTCTAGGCGCAGCGGCGCACGCAATTCCTCGAGGGTGTGCGAGCCCGTCCTGGTTGCGACACAGCCTGCACATCGATTTCCCCTGCTCCCAGCGCGGGCGCCGTGCTATCTCGGCCTTGGCTCGCCCTCTTGGTAAGCTCGCTGAGTTTGTCGAGAACGCGCCTCGACTCTTAATGTGCTGCCAAAGGTTCCGGCAATCTCGATAGATGTGGAGTCCTTGGGTCCAGAGACCACTTCCCTTTCGGGGATTGGATCGACCTTTCTTGCCTTGGGGTATCGCTCTGATTCTGCTCGGGGCCATTCTGATTTTTCTTGGGATAGTCGTAGCCTGGCCGTGGGCGATCGTCTTTGGAATCTGCCTCCCGATCGTCGGAATCCTCTTGTTGCTCATCTACAGGGCTTCCGACGGCTCGTATCACATCTAGCCCGCAGGCCGGTTCATTGCGCGTTCCCTCATCAGCAAGTCAAGGCCGGGCGTTGTTGGTCGCAATGCGGCTTGCACCCCCGATGCCGGGGAAATCGCCGGTCCTTGAACACACTCCCGAGAACGGTTTCCACATGGGCTAGATGCGATGGCCCGCGGTCGTTTCGCCCCGTCGCGTCGACAATCGGCCCTGTTTGCGCGTGATCAGAATCCATCCGTCTCTCTGCGACACCGAAACCACCAACATCTTGAGATGTAGTTCGTTCTCCTGTATCTGAGAATGGACGAGGCTCGCTACTCCCTCCGAGACTTCCGCGGTTCTGACTATGACGCCCTCGCGGCCCTTCAGAACGCGATCGATCCCGAAGAGCCGGTGTCCG
>JASHYU010000003.1 GCA_030042855.1 Thermoplasmata archaeon | reverse complement strand
GGTCCGGTGTACGAGTACGCCCACCGCCGGGGTCTGCCCGTGCTGATCCACCAGGGCGACACGCTCGACGGGCTCGGCCTCCTCAAGTACGCCCGGCCGATCGAGGTCGACGAGGTCGCCGGCCGCTACCGGGACGTGCGGTTCGTCCTCTGCCACTTCGGCAACCCGTGGGTCGCGGAGGGCGCCGAGCTCGTCTACAAGAACGAGAACGTCTACGCGGACACCTCGGGGCTGCTCGCCCATCCGTCGTTCCCGTACTTCGAGCGGATGGTCGAGCAGTCCCGGAGGGTGCTCTACGAGGCGATCGTGACGGTCGGCCGACCGGACCGGATCCTGTACGGGTCGGACTGGCCGCTCGAGGACCTTCGGACCGCCGTAGATCTCGTCGATCGACTGGACTTACCGGCGGCCGACCGTGTGGCGATCCTCGGGGGCAATGCCCGCCAGCTCTTCCATCTCGACTAGCGCGGCGACCCGGGGCCGCCCGTCTTAAGCGATTGAAGGCTCCGTCCCTAGTCGAGCCCGGGAAGGGCACGCTGCCGATGGGGGAGGACGATACGCGCCGGGTCGTCAAGGAGACGAACTACGTGACGTGGCGGCGCCAGGGCGGTTGGGAGCCGCTCGTCATCGCGCGTGCCTCGGGCTCGAAGTTCTGGGATAGCGCGGGGAAGGAGTACCTCGACCTTTCGTCCCAACTGATCGCCACGAACTTGGGTCACGGCAACGCCGCCGTGGCCGAGGCCATCGCGCAGCAGGCCCGCACGCTCGCGTACGCCGCGCCCGGATTCGCGACCGAAGCGCGCGCCGCGCTCAGTTCCGCGCTGCTCCCAATCCTTCCCGAGGGGCTCGACCGCTTCTTCTTCAGCACCTCCGGGACCGAAGCGAACGAGGCCGCCCTCAAGATCGCCCGCACCGTGACCGGCCGTTCGAAGGTCATCGCTCGGTATCGGTCGTACCACGGATCGACTGCGGCATCGATTTCCGTCACTGGGGAATTCCGTCGTCGGGCGAGCGAGCGCGTCCAGAAGGTCCCCGGCACGGTCTTCGCTCCGGACTGCTACTGCTACCGCTGCCCGTTCGGTCTCACGTACCCGACCTGCCAGGTGGCGTGCGCGGAATACGTCGACTACCAGCTCGAGCACGAGGGCGACGTCGCGGCGATGATCGTCGAGCCGGTCGTCGGAACGAACGGCGTGATCGTCCCGGTCCCGGAGTACCTTCCGCGCATCCGCGAGATCACCCGAAAGCACGACGTGCTCCTCATCGCGGACGAGGTGATGAGCGGCTGGGGACGCGTGGGGGAGTGGTTCGCGGTGAACCACTGGAACGTCCGGCCGGATATCCTGACGACCGCGAAGGGGATCACCGGCGCGCAGATCCCGCTCGGGCTCACGGCGACGACCGCCGCGATCCACGACACGTTCCGGGACGCCTACTTTCCCCACGGCCACACCTACGAGGCACATCCCCTCACCCTCGCCCCCGGCGTGGCCGCGATCTCGGAGTACCGACGCCTCGACCTCATCGAGAAGTCGCGGAAGGACGGCGAGTACCTCCTGGCGCGACTCCGCGAGATCGGGGGCCGCCACCCTTCGGTCGGCGAGGTGCGAGGTTTGGGACTCTTCGCGGCCGTCGAGCTCGTGAAGAACCGCAAGACCCGGGCCCCCTTCAACACGGAGGACGACAAGATGGCGGGACGGCCCCTCCTGGTCGACCAAGTGACCGCGGCGATGCTGAAGGAGGGAGTCTTCTGTATCGGCTGGGTCTCCCACCTGATCGTGGCGCCTCCGCTCATCGTGACGCGCGCAGAGCTCGACCGGGGCCTCGAGGTGCTCGACCGGGCGCTCGCAGTCGCGGACGCCCGTGCGGACGCAGATTCTTAGGGATCGGGTCGGAACGTATCCGGCGGCGATCGCCCTCCCCTCGGCTTGGCCCTGTCATCGAGCCGTCCGAACGATAGTCGCACCCTCCGAACCGAACCTCGACTCCGTCGACCGTCACCTCGGCGGTGGAAGTCGATCGATGCGAACGTCCGTACCTACTTGCCGCGCTGCTTCATCTCCCGAAGACTGGCCCGAACGAGCTCTTGGACCAGTCCGATCGGAACCTTTTGATCGAGCGGGAAGTGGATGGCCGACTTGGTGGTCTTGTAGCCCTTCAGTACTTTGCGGTGATCGGCGATGGTCGGCGGACGGACATAGAGGCCAACGTAGTCCGACTGTAGACCGAACCACGCGAACATCCCCTTGTAATCGTATCCGGGGACGCTGTATCCCGGCATTTGGTAGCTGATCAACTCGACCGCTTGGGGTTCCACCGCTCGGATCGCCTGACGGAACGTGCGTAGGGCCCGTCGGGCCCCGAGGGGACAGCTCTGGATGTAGGCGTCCACCTCGGGTGCCCGCTTCATGAACGGGGCGGCACGAGCGCGGGGCCATTCGGAATCGATCTACGTGACCGCATCGGCCGTCGAGCCATCCTCCCCCGAAATCTTGAGCGGTTCGGATCGCCTCCCGAGGAGCTGAGCGTCAACCTTTCAACCCTCGCCTCCTCAAGCAGGTGAGACGGAACTCCCGCTCGCGACCCACTCTCGGACCACTCGAGGTCAGCGGTGCCCTCGCGTGAATTCTCCGGTATCATCGTTTAGCAACGATTCGCAGCGTTTAGTATCGTGTAGCCAGGGCGAGCTACGATGATCTCGACGATCGCAGTCCAGCCGCACGCCCCTGAAGCTCCCGCCAGCCCACCGACCGTCGGGCGGCGTAGGGACTCGATCGCGTGGGGCCGTTGATTGAACTCGGGCCACCCCGTCGCCGGGGCTTTCCGTCGTTCGAATCAGGTCGATTAGGCCCGGCGGGCTAGACCACGGTCGACAGGGAGATCACGGATATGGTCGTGGTACCGAAGTTGAGGGACCAGATCTGGCTCGTCTCCGGGTCGTACACATCGTCATTTGGGCCCGCACCCACGGTCACGGTCGCACCGACCGCGTAGGGTCCCACGGCCGTCGGGATCACGCTGAGATTGTTGGAGTTCTCGTTGACGATCCAGACTTCCTCCGGGCCCGACGCATAGGCGTTGCCCGCGGGGCCGATCCCGACTCCGATCTGGCCGACCGTCGCGAGCGAGTCGTCCGAGATCACGGTGACGTTGTTGGAACCGTAGTCCGAGACGAAGATTTCGTTGGTGGCGGGATCGAACGTCGAGTGGCGGGGCTCCGAACCGACCCCGATGGTCGCGAAGACGAGGTCGGTCGTGTCGTTGAGGACGCTGACGTCGTTCGATCCGAAGTTGGAGACGTAGACGTGGCTCGTGTCGCTATCGTACGTCACCCCGTCGGGCTCGACGCCCACCGGGATCGTGTCGACGACCTTGAGGTGACCACCGCAGACGGCGCTCCCGTCGCAGATGACGCTCTCGTCGTTCGAGCCCGAGTTCGAGACGAAGACCTCATCGGTCTGGCTATCGAACGCGAGGTCTCGGGGGCTCGATCCCACCTTGACCGAGTGAGTGACGGTGAGCGTCTTGAGCGAGATGACGCTCACATTGTCGGAGTCGGTGTTCGTGACGAACACCTCCTTCTTCACCGGGTCGTAGATCGCGTGCCGGGGATAGTCGCCGACCGGTAGCGTGTCCGTGACCTGGTCGGTCTTGTCGGAGACCAGGACGACCGCGTTGGCATAGGCCTCCGTCACCAGGATCTCGTGGTACGAGGGGAGGTAGACCCCGTCCCGCGGGCTCGAGAGCAGCGAGATCGTGGCGACCGTGGAGGGCGTGTACGGGGAGATCACGCTCACCTCGTTCCCGTCTTGGTCGGAGACGAACACTTCGCTC
>JASHYU010000043.1 GCA_030042855.1 Thermoplasmata archaeon | reverse complement strand
CGGCCCATGACCGACGCGTCGTTCCCGATGACCCAGTCCGCACGGTTTTCGCGGCCGAGCTCGCGGGCGCCCGCCTCGAGCTCGGCCGGCCGCGCCCCGGCGAGCAGCTTGAAGGCCACCAGGAGCGTCGGCGGGGGCGCGAGCCGCCGAAGTTCGGGCAGCACCTTGGGGGCCCGATGGAGGGTCAGGGTCAGGGTCGGGTGATCACGCGACGGGATCTTGCCCGCTCGCGGCTCGAGCGTGAAGTCCGAGAGCGCCGCGGGAACGAGCACCGCCCGAGCCCCAGCGAGCTCGGCCCGCTTCCTCCGGGCGAGCGTCAGGAGGTCCGTGACGCCGCGCCAGCGCTCGACGGTCAGCCACGGGGGGACCGGCACCTCGAGCGCGCCCGCCCACAGCTCGACCTCGGCGCCCCGGTAGTACGCCTGATTCGCGAGGGCGACCGCGGTGGCGCCCGAGCTCTCGTTCGTCACCGACCGGACCGAGTCGATCGACTCCCGGGAGGCCCCGCCCACGACCACGACGCGCTGTCCCTGCCAGGGGCCGCGAACGATCCGATGGAGGACCGCGGCCGCGGTCTCCTCGGGGGTCGCGATCTTCTCCTCGCCCTCGACCGACGCGCCGAGGACGATGCCCACGCCCCACGACCGCAGCTTCGCGAGGCTCTCTTTCACGGCCGGGTTCGCGCCCATGTGGGCGTGCATGGCGGGGGCGACCAGCATGGGCAGGCTCCCGCCGAGCGCCACGGAGGCGAACGAGGTGACGGGCGTGTCGTCGATCCCGTGCGCGACCTTCGCGATCGTGTTCGCGGTCGCCGGCGCGATCAGGTAGAGGTCCGCCTGGCCCTCCCCCGGGCCCAGGTGGGTGACGTGCTCCACGTTCCCGGTCAGCTGGCTCACCGGGGGATGGCCCGTCGCGAACTCGAGGGTCTCCGCGCTGATGATCCGGGTCGCCTCGGGGCTCATCACGGCCCATACATCGGCGCCGTGCCGGATCAGCTCCCGAATGATGCGAGGCACCTCGATCGCGGCGATCGAGCCGGTCACGCCCACGACGATCCGGCGACCGGCGAGCAGCTGGGTCGTCCGACCGCGGATCACGTGGCTGGGGTGCATGGACCGCCGGGACCTGGCCTCGCGAGGTCGAGACCGACCGCCCTATTAGGCGGAGCGTGCGCGACGCCGCTTAAATGGCACCGAACTTCGAACCGGTGATGGGCGGGGCACTCCCCGAGGGAGCTGGGCCAGGCTCGATCGAGCCCGACGCGCCGGGCGATCGACCGGCCGAGCTGCCCGTGGTGGCCGCGACCAGCCATCACGCAGAACTCGCGCGCCCCGTGCTCGCCGTACGACCCCCGCCGGACCCGCGACGGCTCGAGCGAGGGGTGGTGGTCTTCGACCTCGACGGCACCGTGCTCGACGACCTCGGCACGATCAGCCGCGTCGCGGCGGAGGTCATGAGCGAGGCGTTCGGCACCCCCGCGGCCGAAGCCCGCCTCCACTATCTCGCCACGACCGGGATGCCGTTCGAGGCGCAGTTGGCCCAGCTCTACCCGGCGGCGCCCGCCCCGCTGCGCGTCCAGACGGCGCGCACCTTCCACCAGCGGAAGGTGTCGGAAGCGTACGCGCGCGCGAAACCGTTCCCCGAGGTCCCGAAGCTGCTGAAACGGCTCGCGACAGACCGATGGAACCTCGCGATCTCGACGGGAGCGGAGACGGAGATGGCCGACCTGCTCCTGGAGCGCGAGGGCCTACGGTACTGGTTCGAGGACGTTCTGGGTTCGGGGACGGGAACGAAGCGCGAGCACCTCGCCGAGTACCGCCGGCGGTTCCCCGAGGTTCCGATCTTCCTCGTCGGGGACTCGCGATTCGACATGGAAGCCGCCCGTTCCGTCGAGGGCGTCATCCCGCTCGGCCGGGCCTCTCGCCTCGAAGGCTGGACGCTCACGCCGCGCGACCTCGAACGGTGGGGGGCGGAATGGGCGAGCTACTCGCTCGCGCGCCTGCCCGAGACGCTCGAGCGGCTGACCCGAACGCCCGCGGCACGACCGGGACGGGCGACCGGTCGGCGGGCGACACGCAAGGGCCGGGACCGAGACTCTCAGGGCGCGGGGGGAGGCCCCGCGCCCCTTTGAACCCGGGTCGAGGGATCCACAGTCCCCCAGGATAAACCAAGCTACCCCATCCCGGCCACGAGCGTTGAACCGCTCGCCGCGCTGAAAAGGTTTCGGGTACCGGTCGCGTTCTCTCGTCACGAAGTGTCGCCCGTCCGGTCGCTCCGATGCCGGGAAGAGGACGGGCCCATCCCCGGGGGGGTCGCGCGGGCGCTCAGGGAGGGCGGGGACGCTCGGGCGGGGCTGCGCCGAGGCTCGACGCGTCGACCGAGTCGAGGAACTGTCTCCGCGTCCGCGCTTCGTCGCGCGCGACATAGAGGAAGAACGCTCCGAACCCGACGCAGATCCCGGCTGCGAGCCAGGCGTCGAAGTACTCGATCCCGGCGCCCGCGGAGTACAGCCCGTAGCCCAGCAACACCCCCAGCGCAATGGTGAGCACTCCTCCGACGCGGAACGTCGTCTCGCGCTGCATGTCCGCCGCCCGTCGGGACGGGCGCGAGCGTCCTTAGCCATTCGCGGGGGTGCCGGGGATCGATCGACCGCGCCCGACGGCCGGGGTTATGTGGGCGCAGCGCGGTGGCCGGGCGTGGCGCTGTCCTCGCTCGAATCGGTGGATCGTTCCGCGTTGCGGTGGTTGCGGACGTCCGAGGCCCCGATGGCGTTCGATCTCGCGTCGGGCGACGCCCGGGTCGCGACCCTTCGCTGGGCCCGTCACGGCGGCTCGCTCGCCACGGCCGAGCTCTCGACCGGAAGCTGGACCCTCAAGCGCGGCGGATTCCTGAACCCCCGCGTGACCGTCCGCGCCGCCGGTGCCGACGCGGACGTCGCGCGCCTCTCGGCCCACGTAAGCTCCCACCGGATCGAGGTCCGGGGCGGGCGGACCTACCACTTCCGCCGGGCCGGCCTTCTCGTCCCGGCCTGGAAGGTGTCCACCGAATCGGGGGACGAGATCCTCCACATCGAACCGGTGCGCGAGGGGCGCAAGCTGGAAGGAGGGGCCGTCCTCGCGTCCCCCACCGGCGTCGCGACCCCCGACCTCCTGCTCCTCGCGATCGTGAGCTGGTACTTCATCGTCCTCGCCTGGTTCGAGGACGAGGCCCTCGTCCCGCTCGAAGGGACCTGATCGCCCCGTGAGGGAAGGGGCCGTTCCGCGGACTAGCTCGGGCGCGGAACCGCCTTCGCGCGGAGCTCGGCGAAGCAGGAGGAGCACAGCGCGTGCAACGCGGGCCAGCCTTCGGCGGGTACGTCCGTGACGCGGGAGATCCGTTTCCCGCAGGTGTCGCAGTAGATCTCTCCGTCCTTCAGCATGCGCGCGGTCCCTTCCTCGCAGCCGAGATGCCCGCCGGCGAATCGGGTCGTCTACTTGAGAGCGACCGGGGCGGGAAAACCCAGGGCAGCGAGCAGCCGCGGGATCATGACGTCGTAGCGGGGTCCGCTGTCCCAGTGGACCCCGTCGAACTCCTCGAAGTCCACCCGGCCGCCGCTCCGGGCGGCCGCGGCGGCGAAGATCCGGGCCCCGACGTCGAGCCCGTACTCATCCCGGAGCCCGCCGTCGACATAGACGCCGGCGAGCCGGCGGAGCGCGTCCCGATACCGTTCCGTCCCGATCATCCGGACCGGATCGCACTCGAGCCAGCGCGCCCAGATCTCGGGCCGCAGCTCGCCGCTCTCGAGGTCGAACGGCAGGTCGAAACGGCCCGGCTCCCCATCGATGGGACTGTAGCTCGAGGCGTAGGCCATGAGCTCGAGCGCCTGGATCTGGGGGTTCTTCGGACCGAAGTCGCTGACGGGACCGCTCAGCACCCGACGCAGGAGCTCCTCGGGTCCGCCGGCCCTGCGGATCGCACGGAACGCAGTGGGGAACTCGGGCAGGTAGCAGTATTCGAAGTAGGCGTCG
>JASHYU010000042.1 GCA_030042855.1 Thermoplasmata archaeon | reverse complement strand
CGAAGAGGAAGGGCCACAGCCCGCCCGGACCGAGGCCGAACGCCCCGAAGACGAACGGCGAGGCGACGAGCGTCTGGAGGGTGAGGGCGACCAGCACGACCACGAGACCGGCCGCGAACCGGGCGCGGGTGTCGAAGTACGTCCGCACGTAGACGCCGACGAGGCACAGGAGCAGCGCGAGGTCGATCCCCGAGATCGTCCCCGAGAGGAGGAGGAGGCCGTGCGTCGGGGGCTGGGCCCCGTGCGGCCCCGGGGGGCCCGGCAGGGGGGCGCTGAGCAGCGTCAGCGCGAGCCCGATGAGGGCGCCCGCCACCAGGACGAGGAGGACCAGGGCCGCCGCCCCGAACCGGCGGGGGGGCGAGGGGGCGGTCACGGTCGGCCCTCCCGGCCCCGGTGCCGCCGCCGGATCGTCTCGAGCTCCTCCCATCGTGCCTCCACCACGGCCGTCAGGGCATAGACCTGTCCGTAGTGCTCGCCGCTCGACTCCACGAGCCGGTTCTCCTGGAGGACCCGCAGGTGGTGGCGGACCGTCGAGTAGTCGAACCGGAGCGCCAGGGCGAGCTGCTGGGCGTTCCGCGGTTCCTCCCGGATCGCCGCCACGATCTCCCCGCGCGTCCGGGCGCCGGCACTGCTCGCGAACAGCCACCAGAGCAGTCGGGAGAAGCTGTCCACGGTCCGCCCGCGAAGGCCGCCTCGGGAATAAGTCTCATCGCTCCCGCGACGCGTGCGCGGGCGCGGGCGGGGAACCGTGCGTCCTCCGGGGCGCGCCCGCGCCGTCGACCACCATGCCCCGGTTCATCGGATCCGGGGGTCATCTCCATTTTCCGAGATGTCTCCCAAATCTCCTCGGGGAAAGGGGGACCCCGGGCCCGCTCGCGGTCCGATTCTCCCCGACCGGGGAGGCTCGATTTATATACCCGACCTAGTTCGCCGGCGTGGGCCACCATGCCGACCGATTTCGAGACGCTGGCCGCCGGGATTACCATCGCGGGAGGATTCATTGGGACGGGCGTCGCGCAGTCGGGGATCGGCGCGTCCGGGATGGGCATCATCGCCGAGAAGCGAGAGAAGCTCGGGATCGTGCTCGTCTTCTTCGTGATTCCCGAGACGCTGTGGATCCTCGGTCTCGTGTTCGGGATCGCGCTGCTGAACGGCTCGCTCTAACGGGCGGGCGTCCATGAGCCTCGAGGCCCTCGTCGACGAGATACGCAGCCACGCGGACGCCGAGGTCGCCCGCATCGAGCGCGAGCGCTCCCGGGAGGAGGCCGAGATTCTCGCGGATCGCGACCGCCGGATCGCCGCGCTCCGCACCGAGAAGAGCGCGGCCGCCCGGGCCGAGGCCGCCCGCGTGCGGACCCAGCGCGTCGCCGCGGCGAAGTTCACCGCACGAAAGCAGCTCTACGAGGCGCGGGAGCGCTGGCTCGAGCGCGCGCTCGCCTCCGCGCGTGACCTCGAGTCCGACTACGTGGGCTCCGACCGGTACGCCGGGACGCTCCGACGCATGGTGTCCGCGGCGACGGAGGCCCTCGGCAAGCAGGTCCGCATCTCCGGGCGCGCCGAGGACGCGTCGCTGCTCGCGAAGATCGCGGGCAAATCGTTCGATCCGAGCCCCCGGTCGATCCGCGGGGGCCTCCTCGCCGAGACGCCGGACGGGCGTCGGCGGTTGAATCTGTCGCTCGAGGAGCTCCTGCGCCTCCGCGAGGACCGCGTGCGCGAGCTGCTCTCGAAGTAGCGGGGTTGGGATGGCCGGCTCCCCGTACGCCGTCTCGCTCGGCCGTCTCCGGCCGTATTTCTCCGAGCTGCTCGACCGGGGGACGTTCGCCGCGTTGCAGGCCGCCCGGGACCTCGGCGAGTTCACCCGGATCCTCGAGGCCACCTCGTACGGCCCCGCTCTCGTGGGCGCGCGGGCGGCGTACCAGGGGATCGGGCTCGTGGAGGTGGCGCTCAACCG
This sequence comes from Thermoplasmata archaeon, assembly GCA_030042855.1. The sequence continues at coordinate 4,834 of JASHYU010000042.1, read as the reverse complement.
GACGCTCGTCCACCGGTTCCGCCACGCCTACTCGGCCACGCCGTTCGCCGGGCGCGGGGTCGTCGGGGCGTACCTGGCCCGGTACGACATCCAGAACATCACGATGCTCCTCACCGCGAAGGCGCTCGATCGCAGCCTCGGCGAGACGGAGGACGCCCTGATCTCGAGCCGGGAGATACCGGCCGGGCTGTACGCGGGCGTGCTCACGTTCGACGACCTCCGCACCCTGCTCCAGCAACCCACGGTCGAGGCGATGGCGCACGGGCTCGTGCAGTTCGGCTGGGGAGCGACGGTCCTACCGCTCGTCGACGCGTTCCAGCGCTCGGGCGACATCTTTCCCATCGTCGCGGCCCTCGAGCGGGAGTATTTCCGCCTCCTCCTCGAACAGGCGCGGTTCTTCCAGGGTGACGAGTGGGTCGAGCGGGAGTTCGTCCGGAGCGAGATCGATCTGCGCAACTCCTTGCTCGTGCTGAAGGCGAAGGCGATCGAGGGGCTCGCGCTCGACGCGGTGCAGGCCCGGTGGATCGAGGGCGGGAACGTCCCGCTCGCCGCCGCGAGCGATCTCTTCGCGGCGAACGACGTGCCGGCCCTCGCGGAACGGCTCAAGTCGCGGTACCCGAGCCTCGGTGACGGGGAGGCGACGTACGCCTCGGATGCGAGCCTCGCGGGCTACGAAGCGGCGATGCGCCGGGACCACGCCGTCGTCACGATCGAGCGGATGCGGCTGTACCCGCTCTCGCTCGGGATCATCTTCCAGTACCTGCTCCGGAACGAGCTCGAGCGGAACGACCTCCACCTCCTCGCCTTCGGGCTCCTCTACCGCCTGCCCAGCGAGCGGATCCAACCGTTCCTCGTCAGCCCGCGCCTGCTCTAGGTCCGGGGGCTCACGTCTCGGCCGGCGCTCCCGGCGAGGTCGGCTCGTGCCCCGCGGCGACCAACGGCAGCGTGTGGACCCGGTCCGCCCCGAACGGATGGAACTCGTGCCCGTCCCCCTCGTAGAACTTCGAGAAGTACTCGACGAACATCAGCCGCATCCCCTGGATCGAGGGCTCGAAGACCGAGAGGATCACGTTGAACGTCTGGCCGACGACGAGGATCACGACGCCGAGCACGATCGCGAGCCCGCCCGAATGGAACGAGCCGATCGCGACCGAGTTGATCAGGAGCGCGAGGATGACGCTCGCGAGGAGGATCCCGACGAGCCGCGTGTAGGAGAGCACGTGGCTCACGACCTCGATCAGGCCGAGGAGACCGTTCTGGAGGCCCTCCCCGCCGACGAAGGCCGCGCCCCCGACGGCGGCGACCCAGAAGAACGGGTCCGCGAGGAGGCTGCCGCTAGTGTGTCGGAGGACCTGGAGGCCGTAGAACGTGATGCCACAGGCGAAGACGATCCCCCCCGCCTTCCCGACGGTCCCGCGGTAGTGCCCGTGGAAGTACTCCTTGAGGGAACCGAGGAGGAACCCGAAGCATACCATCGCGAGCCCGATGAACCCGGCGAGGAGGAGCAGCGAGCCGAGGTTCGTATCGGGCCGCACCGCCGGGGTGTAGTGGACGAGCGGTCCGAGGACGTGGTAGCCGAAGAACGAATCGAAGTAGAGGCCGGTCCCGATCGCGACGATGGCGCCGGGGACCAGGGTCCGCGCGAGCTGCTGGAGCGAGCTCGGCCCCATGATGGTCTTGATGAAGCCCTTGATCCCCGACGGCAGCCGCTCGCGCCCCGGGAATCCGGCGATCATCCACAGCGAGATCAGGAGGATCACGAGGCCGTACCCCCAGTCCCCGATCATGAACCCGAAGAAGATCGGGAAGACGATCGCGAAGACGACCGTCGGGTCCCACTCGGTCGCCTTCGGGAGCGAGTAGAACCGGATGAAGAACTCGTACCATCGGATCCCGGGCGGGTTGTCCATGAAGGTGGGCGGCTCCTCGGTCGTGGCGAGGCGATAGAAGACCGTGCGGCCCCCGACCGTGCGATCCACGAGGCGCGCGAGCCGGTCGAGGTCGCGATCCGGTACCCACGCTTCCAGCGCGAACGCCTCTCGCCCGCCCGCCATCTTGGGGAAGAGATCGAACTTCCGGCTCTCCACCGTGAGGGCCTCCTCGATCGAAGCGACGGGCAAGTACCAGTCCCGGGCGATCTCGCCCAGCCGCTCCGCGATCGCCTTGCGGCGGTGGAGGGCCTCCGACCCGTGCGCCTTCGCCGCCGCGATCGCGTCGGGGATGGTCCCGGAGAGCTCCGGCAGGGCGGCGAGCTTGAGACCGGCCACCTGGGCCGACTGCACGAGCGTCTCGGCCTCGCGGCGGGGGACCGTCACGAGCGCGACGATCGCCTTCCCGACGGGGTGGGCGGTCCAGATGCTGGTCGGGCCGAGCGGGTTCGTCGCCCGCCAGGCGAGGGCCACCTTCGCGTCGCCGTCGACGACGTACGTGACCAGCGTCTGCCCCCACAGGTACTCGAGACGGTCCGGGTAGAAGCGGATCCGTTCCAGGAGCGCGACCGTGGCGTCGGCCGTTCGCTCGACGGTCTGCAGCTGGTCGTCCTCGCGGTGGAGGCGACCGACTTCCTCATCGATCGGGATCGTCTTGGCGAGATCGAAGACCGCTTGGAGCGACTCGAACCGGAGCGGGCGCGTGCCGGGGATCCTCGGCAGGATCGACTTGAGCCCCCGGAACCGCAGCGTCTCCTCGGCGACGCGACGCTGGAGTCCCGTGTCCCGTTCCGGCCCGAGCTGCTGGAGGACCTCCGGCGACACCGTCTCGACCTGGGCCACCCGCAGATCGTGAAGGACCGTGAGGATCGTCTCCCGGTCCTCCTTCAGACCCAGGAGGCCGATCTTGGCCATCCGCACCGGCCGCAGGACGCCCATGGACGCGCGCTACCCCCTACCGGAAATCCCCGAGGATCGCCGCCAGCACGGCGTCGCGCTGGGCGGGCGTGAGCGCTGGGCGCGCGTCCGCGACCGCCGCGGCGGCGCGTTCCCCGTCGGCCTCGATGACCTTCGCCTCCGCCTCCGACTGTCGGGTCGCCTCGTCGACGATCCGCGTCCCTTCGACCTCCGCCGTCGTGGCGGCGTCCCGCACGCTCGTCTCGCTCTCCTCGCGGGCATGTCGCAGTCGCTCGTCGGCGGCCCGCCGGGCCGCCTCGATCCGCTGCTGCGCCTCTTCCTCGGCCTGCTTGACCCGCTTCAGCGTCTCCGTCGGCGCGGGGGCGGGGGGCGTCCCGAGCCCGCTAGCCGCTGACACCGGCCCCCTCGAGCTCGAGCTTGCGCTTGACCGCCTTCAGCATGCTGAACGAATCCCGTTCCATCTCGTCGAATCGGAACTTGATGTAGCGCACGGTGTCCTGGAGGCGCGGGATCAGGACGTTCTCGATCGCGCTCGCCCGGCGTTTCGTCTTCTCGATCTCGTGGAGCAGGCGACGGAGCGCGTTCTCCTTCTCGGCGATGTCGAGGACGACCTGGTAGATCCCCTGGAAATCGCGGATCGCCTCCTGGATCGACGTCGGGAGGTCGAGGAGTTCCGGCGCGGCAACCGGGGCAAAGCCGCTCCGGTCGACGCGGGGCGTCCGCACGCCCATCACGTTCTTGGTCGAGACCGCGACCGGGCGCAGATCCGGAAGGAGCATCGAGATGTTCTCGAGGCGCGTCGGCCCCTCGAGCATCTCGGCCATCCGGATCGCCGCGTACCCGCGGGCGATCCGGCCTTGGAGATCGCCCCGCAGCCGCAAGGCCTCCCGGGAGAGCGAGAAGAACTCGGCGATGAGGGCCGAGCGCTTCAGTTTGAGCAGATTGAGACCTCGCTTCGCGACCACGATCCGGCGGCGTGTGCGCAAGAGCTCTAGGCGGGTCGGGCGTACGTTCTCCCCCGCCATCGCGCCGCTCCCCGCTAGCTCTCGATCGTCGGCGGGTGGGCCCGGTACTTCGCGATGAACTCGGGCTTGATCCGCTTGAGCTCGCCGTCGGGCAGATCGGAGATGATGTTCCAGGCGATCGTGAGGCTCTCGTCGATCCCCCGGTCCTCGTCCACCCGCTGGTTGACGAACTCCTTCTCGAACCGGTCCGCGACCTTGAGGTAGATCCGGTCGGTCGCGCTGAGCGCCTCCTCCCCGACGATCGCCGAGAGGGCGCGCTGGTCCCGCCCCGTCGCGTACGAGGCGAAGAGCTGGTCGGCGACGCCCCGGTGGTCCTCCCGGGTCCGCTCCTTCCCGATGCCCTGGTTCATGAGGCGCGAGAGCGAGGGGAGCACGTCGATGGGGGGGTAGATGCCCTTGCGCTGCAGCTCGCGGCTGACGTACACCTGGCCCTCCGTGATGTACCCGGTGAGGTCGGGGATCGGGTGGGTCACGTCGTCCGCCGGCATCGTCAGGATCGGGAGCTGGGTGATCGAGCCCTTGCGCCCGTGGATCTTCCCCGCGCGCTCGTAGATCGTCGCGAGGTCCGTGTAGAGGTAGCCGGGGTAGCCCCGGCGGCCCGGCACCTCCTCGCGCGCCGCGGCGACCTCGCGGAGCGCCTCGCAGTAGTTCGTCATGTCGGTGAGCACGACGAGCACGTGGAGGTCGCGCTCGTAGGCGAGGAACTCGGCGGCCGTGAGCGCCATGCGCGGCGTCACGACGCGCTCCATCGACGGGTCGGAGGAGAGGTTCAGGAAGACGACCGCGTGCTCGAGCGCCCCGGTCGACTCGAACTCCTTCAGGAAGAAGTTCGCCTCCTCGCTCGTGATCCCCATCGCCGCGAAGATGACCGCGAACCCCTCAGAGGAGTTGCGCAACTTCGCCTGCCGGACGATCTGCGCGGCGATCTGGTTGTGCGGGAGCCCCGCCCCCGAGAAGATGGGG
>JASHYU010000041.1 GCA_030042855.1 Thermoplasmata archaeon | reverse complement strand
GGCCCTCACGCTGAGCGCGGCCGTGACGAGCGCGAACGGGACCGGCTTCGCGTCGACGACCATCTCGATCCCCCTCGCGACCGTCCACCCGAACGTCCCGCCCACGGTCACCGGCCCGAACGTCGGAGCGCCGCCGACCCTGCCCGACTGGTTCGTGCCCATCATCGTCTTCGTGCCCGCGCTCGCGCTCGCGCTCGCGATCGTGACGTACCGGTGGTGGCGCACCCGCCGCTGGAGGCGCCGGTGAGCCGCCGTGCCCGGGCGCTGCCCCTCGCCCTCGTCGCCCTCGCTTTCGGCGCGAGCCTCCTCGCCGTCGGCGGCGGGTGGGGCGAAGCCCCCGTCGCCGCGGCGGCGTTCCTGCCGGACGCTTCGGCGGTCGCCGGGAACATCACGGGGCCGACGATCCTCGCGACGAGCGCGAACGGCACCTACGCGATCAACGGCACCGGCGGGCCCGCCTTCGCGTCCGACGGATCGAAGGTGGGGAACCTCACCTGGCACGCGAGCCTGAGCGCGTCGAACCTGACCGGCGTGACGTTCACGCCCACGAGCGGGAACCTGACCGGCAACCAGTCGGTCTCCGCCACGCTCGCGGTCGGCACGATCGCCGAGTCGGTGACGATCAGCGTCGAGATCTCGTCGGTCTACAACAGCACCAACTCCTCGCTCAATCTCACGTACCCGGTCCACGTGGTGATGCCCTACGTGGTGTCGGCCGAGATCGTGAACGGTGCCGCGTCGACCGTCCTCAGCTTCCCGGTCCAGATCGAGCTCGACCAGTCGCTGGTCGGCTCGGTGACCGTACCGACCCTCACCCCCGGCAGCACCTACAACCTCACGTTCCGCTACGCGACCCTCGGGCTCGCCGCCGGGGAGCACACGTTCTCGATCTCGCTCGTGAACGAGCACGGGCTGGTCCGGTTCGCGAACGGCGAGATGACGTACTCGACCTCGTTCTACGTGACGGCCGCGCCGACCGACTACACGCTCTGGTACGTGGCGGGGATCGTCGCGTTCTTCGGCGTGCTCTTTATATTCGCCTCCCGGGTGGCGGCGCGCCGGCGGGGCGCGCTGCGCAAGTGAGCGCTCCCGGCGCGGTCCCCTCCATGCAAGCGAAATTCGACCTGCGGTGCAGTTCGTGCGGCCGGGCCGTCCCCGCGAAAGGGGCGACGCAGTTCACGTGCCCGCAGTGCGGCGAGGCGACGATCGGCCGCTGCGCGCGCTGCCGGGACCAGAGCGTACCGTACCACTGCCCGCAGTGCGGCTTCGAAGGGCCGTAGGCGGGCGCGATGGGCGACGTGGCGGTCCTCTTCCGCGTGATGCCGCAGGGGACCGACACCGACATGGAGGCGCTCGCCCGCGCCGTGCGGACCGCGGTGCCCGCGGGCGTGACGGTCCGGGGCCTCCAGGTGAAGGACGTCGCCTTCGGCTTGAAGTCGCTGCTCGTCTCGGTCGTGATGCCGGACGCGGGCGGGATCCTCGAGTCGACCGAGCACGCGCTCGCGAAGCTCCCGCACGTCGAGTCGATCGAGGTGATGGAAGAGGGGCTCCTCTAGGCGCCCCGATCCCGCCGGACCGTGGACCTCCTCACGCACGTCCTCATCGCCTACCTGATCACCTACGGGATCGTCGGGCTGCACCCCCAGTACCTGGCGGCGGGCGCGCTCGCGGGCGGCCTACCGGACGCGGACGCGCTCCTGTTCCCGCTCGCCCGGCGGTTCCCGATCTTCGGGCACCGTGCGATCACGCACTCGCTCCTCGGCGTGACGATCATCGCCGGCGCGGGCGCGCTCCTCGCCCCGATGGTCCTGCCCGGCGCGATCGCGACCTACTTCCTCGTCATGGAGATCGGGGGGCTCAGCCACATCCTCCTGGACGGCTTCACCAACTTCGCGGTCCCGCCCCTCCTGCCGTTCAGCGCCCGCGAGCTGCGACTCGACGCCGAGCGGGCGATCAACTTCTTCGTGCTCGGCTTCTCGATCGTCTCGTTCTACGTCCTGCTCGGCGTCGAGCGCAACCACGTCGCGCTCGCGATCTACGACGGGACGCTCTACGGGCTCTCGGCGTTCTTCGCCGTGTACCTCGGGGTCCGGCTGGTCGCCCGCCTCTCGCTCGGTCGGCGGTTCCGCGCGACCGGCCGGTTCGCCGAGATCCTCCCGACCACCAACCCGTTCGCCTGGGTGCTCCTGTCGGAGACGAACGCGGGCGGGAGGGTCCGGACGACGTGGGCCCGCTACGTCCTCGGACGGGGGATCGTGGACGGCCCCCACACCGCCGAGGGCCCGATCGCCGCGAGCCCGCACGCGGGCGCCCCGACCTCCGAGACCGAGGCGCTCGAGTGGTCGTACCCGCTCGCGCGCCAGCACAGCCGGACGATCGAGCGGACCTATCACTTCGGCGAGGCGACGCGCGATGCGGCGGGGGACTGGGTCGCCTACTGGTACTCGCTCGAGTACACGATGTTCGGCCGCTCGGCCGCCGTGCGGATCCGCTTCCCCGCGGGCGGCGGCCCGGCCGAGGTGAAGTCCGCGTTCTACCGGCCGCGCCTCCGGGCGGTCTAGGGCCCCGGAGGGCCCGCGACGGGGCCCGGCGGCTCGGGCGGGGCGGTGGGCGGCGCGGTCCCCCGCGTCCGCCCGGTTCGAGCCCGCCGGGCCAGCGCGGGCTCGAGCACGGCCGAGAAATCGTCCCCCCCGAGCCCGGCCCGCACCCCTTCGCGGAGAAGGCGCTCCGCCTCGCGGGCGATCCGCACCTCCCGGTCGGCCGACCGGGCGGCGGCCGCGAGGAGCCGAAGGTCCTTCTCGGCGAGGCGGAGCCGGAACTGCGCGGGATAGCGCCGCTCCTCGAAGGCGAGCCGCTTCTGCTCGACGATCCGCGAGTACCCGCCGCCGTCGAGGAGGAGGTCGATCGCGCGCCGACGATCGAGCCCCAGCCCCTCGCCGAGCGAGAGCGCCTCGGCCGCGGCCGCGACGTACGTCACGGTCAAGTGGTTGTTCACGAGCTTCATCGCCGTGCCCGAGCCGACCGGGCCGAGGTGCTCGACGCGGCGCGCGAACCGGTCGAGGAGCGGCCGGGCGCGCGCCACGTCCTCGTCCGAGCCCCCGACGAACGCGAGGAGGCGCCCGTTGCGGGCGGCCTCGACGCTGCCCCCGAGCGGGGCGTCGACGAAGTGGATCCCGCGCGCCCCGAGGCGCTCGGCGAACGATCGGCTCTGGGCGGGAGCGATCGTGCTGAGGTCGACGACGAGCGCGCCCGGGCCGAGGGACTCGACGAGCCCCCGGCGACCGAACAGGACCCGGTCGAGCGCCTTCGCGTCCGACAGGCTCGTGAGGACGAGCTTCGCGGTCGCCTCGCGGCCGACGTCCTTCGGCGTGAAGGCCCAGCGGGCTCCGGCCGCGAGGAGGGGCTCGGCCTTCGCCCGGGTCCGGTTGTGGACGACCAGCGGGTGGCCGGCCGCACGCAGCCGCTCGGCGATCGGAGCGCCCATCAGGCCGAGTCCGACGAATCCGATGACCTCCGGGGTCGTGGGGGCGGGTGACGAGATCGCCATGGCGGCCCCCATTCACCGTCGCTATTCAGGCTGAGCCCATCGTTCCCGTCCGCAGGCGGGTCCGACGTCGGCCCCAACCCGGACCGGGGGCACCCGGGCGGCGATCGGTGGGCGGTTCAGGCCACTGCTCGGGGTGCGGCCCGGGCCGGATCGACGCTTCTCACCGGCCGGCTCCAACGACCCGCGAGATAGATGCATCCCGAACCCGCGACCGCGGTCGTGATCGCCCCCCCGGTCCACAGGGGAACGAGGACGAGATGCCCGGCGGGCGGGCCCGAGCCCACCGAGAAGGTCGCGCCGGCCAGCGCGAGCGAGCCGAGCGCCCAGTCCACGGACCAGAGGAGGAAGAGTCCCCCGGCGATCAGCCCGGCGGCCCGGCGCGCGCCGTCCGAGCCCGGAAGGGCGGCCCGGCCCCGGTCGCCCGGCGGTCGGGGGGCGTACCGGCCGGCCCGGTAGAGCGCGAAGCCGGCCCCGATCATCAGAAGGATCGCGGCCAAGATGAGCCAGGGGTCGTAGCGGAGGACGTCGTAGTAGATCGTGGAATCGGCGAGGCTGCTCCCGGAGGAGGTCTGGACGACGATCTCGAGGGACGAGGCCGCGGTCACGAGTCCGCCGGCGACCAAGGCTCCCCCGGCGAGCAGGTACGGGAGGGAGCGGTGCGGCATGGACGGAGGGGGTCCTTGGGACAACCGAGCACGCTCCCCGGACCCATAAGATGGAGGCGGAGCGGCGCGGGCGGAGCGCGCCCATGCGCTCCGACCCGCGCGTTCGGCCGGTGCGCGGGCTCGAGACTACTTGTAGGTCGACTGGTGCACCGTGCCGTCGTCGTCGACGATCGTGATGCACTC
>JASHYU010000040.1 GCA_030042855.1 Thermoplasmata archaeon | reverse complement strand
AGATCGTCTCGAAGGAAGGGTGCGTCGATCTCGCGGCCCTCCGGGCCGCCGTCTCGGAGAAGACCGCGTGCTTCATGCTCACGAATCCCAACACGGCCGGCCTGTTCGAGAGCGAGATCCTCGAGATCGCGAAGACCGTGCACGACGCGGGTGGGATGCTCTACTACGACGGCGCGAACCTCAACGCGATCCTCGGGGTCACCAACCCCGGGCGGATGGGGTTCGACGTCGCCCACCTGAACCTCCACAAGACGTTCGCGACGCCGCACGGCGGCGGGGGCCCCGGGGCCGGAGTGATCGCCGCGGGCGCCGCCCTCGCCCCCTACCTGCCCGTGCCCCGCGTGGTGAAGGAGGGCCGCCGGTTCCGGTTCGAGTACGACCGCCCGAAGTCGATCGGCAAGATCAAGACCGGCTACGGGAACTTCGGGCTCGACCTGAGAGCCTTCGCGTTCGCGCTCTCGCACGGCGAGGAAGGCCTCGAGCACATCTCCCGACGCGCGGTCCTGAACTCGAACTTCGTCGCCGCGCGCTTGGGCAAGTACCTCCCGCGACCGTTCCGACCGCTCGTCAAGCACGAATTCCTCCTGTCGGGGACGCCGCTCAAGTCCCGCGGGCTCCGCACGCTCGACCTCGCGAAGCGGCTCCTCGACGAGGGCGTGCACGCGCCCACCGTGTACTTCCCGTCCCTGGTCGACGAGGCGCTCATGATCGAGCTGCCCGAAACCGAGAGCCGGCGCTCGCTGGAGGAGTTCATCGGGGCGTTCGAGCGGGCGATCGGCGACTCGGACGAGAACCTGCACGCCGCCCCGCGCTCGACCTCGGTCCGGCGCATCGACGAAGTGCGCGCGGCGCGCGAGCCGATGCTCTCCTGGAAGGACCTGAGAGCGGGCGCAAAAGCTGAAACCACGTGAGGGGTAGCGGTCCCCGATGAAGGACCGCGTGGAGAAGATCTTCGGGCGTCTCGACCCGAAACCGGACGCCCTGCTGCTCGCGAACTCGGTGGACCCGCATTTGGATTACAGCTTCTTCTACGTGTTCGGCGTCCCGAGCGGCCTCTTCGAGGGCTCGGTCGCGATCGCGCACCCCGACGGCGAGCTCGACGTGCTGAGCTCGCCGCTCGAGGCGGAGAGCGCGGAGGTCGCCGCGAAGCAGGACCCGCACGTCCAGGTCCACGTCGTGAAGCGCGAGGACACGGAGAAGCTGCTGCCGAAGCTCGTCGACGGGGCGGGGACGATCGGGCTCCACTACCGCGAGCTGACGCACGACTGGTTCGTCCGGCTCGAGAAGCTGTTCCCCCAGGCGAAGTGGGTCGACGCGTCGGACGCGATCCGGCGGACCCGCGTGACGAAGGACGCCGGGGAGCTCGAGCGCCTTCGGAAGGCCGCGGAGATCGGCTCGGCCGTCGGCCGGGAGATCCCGTCGGTGCTGAAGGACGGGATGACCGAGCTCGAGCTCGCCGCGGAGATGGAGTACCGGATGAACCGCCACGGAGCGAGCGGGCGCTCGTTCGCGACGATCGTCGCGTTCGGCCCCCACAGCGCGGAACCCCACTACATGCCGGGCGCGACGCGCTTGCGCTCCGGCGACTCGATCGTCTGCGATTTCGGCGCGATCTACGAGCGCTACGTGAGCGACATCACCCGCTCCTTCCACTTCGGGACGCGCGACGAGGAGATGCGGCGCGTCCACGAGACCGTCGAGGCGGCCCAGCAGGCGGCGCTCGCCGCGATCCGGCCCGGCGTCCCGGCGAAGGAGGTCCATCTCGCCGCGGAGCGCGTGATCGACGCGTCCCCCTGGAAGGGGCGGTTGACCCATGGGGTCGGCCACTCGATCGGCCTCGCGGTCCACGACGGATGGGGCTACGGCCCCACTGCCGACGACTCGCTCGAGGAGGGGATGGCGATCACGGTCGAACCCGGGATCTACCTCCCGGGGAAGGGCGGGGTGCGCATCGAGGACGACGTCGTCGTGACGAAGCACGGCTTCGAGTTCCTGACGACGGCCCCGCGCGGCTACCTCGAGGTCCCGGCGTGAAGTTCGGCGTGCTCACGGGCGGCGGCGACTGCCCCGGCCTCAACGCGGCGATCCGCGCGGTCGTGCGGCGGGCCGCCCGGTCCGGCGACTCGACCGTGGGCTTCCTCGATGGCTGGAAGGGCGTCCGGGACGGGCTCGTGCGACCGCTCCTGCTCCCCGATGTCCAGGACATCCTGGGGCGCGGCGGCACGATCCTCGGGAGCTCGAGGACGAACCCGTTCGCGAAGCCCGAGGACGCCGAGAAGGTCCTCCACCACCTCGCCTCGGAACGGATCGACGCGCTGGTCGCGATCGGGGGCGACGACACGCTCACCGCGGCGCGCGAGCTCCACCGCCGCGGTCGACCCGTCGTCGGCGTCCCCAAGACGATGGACAACGACGTCGCGGGGACGGACTGGACGTTCGGCTTCCACTCGGCGGTCGCGGTCGCCGTCGACGCGATCGAGCGCCTCCGGGACACCGCCGCGAGCCACCACCGCGCGATCGTGCTCGAGGTGATGGGCCGCCACGCCGGCTGGGTCGCCCTCGCGACGGGCCTCGCCGGGGGCGCCGACGCGACGCTCGTGCCCGAGGAACCGTACGACGAGGACGCGGTGATGCGCCACGTGCGCTCGGCCGTCGCCGCCCGCGGCTACGCGCTCGTCGTGGCGAGCGAAGGCATCGAGCTCGGTGCCCGACGCGGAGAGGCCGGCGGACGGGACGAGTTCGGCCACGAACTCCTTCGGGAGCGGGAGGTGGGCAGCGAGCTCGCCCGCCGGATCCAGGGTGCGACCGGGGTCGAGACGCGCAGCGCCCAGATCGGGCACATCCAGCGCGGGGGCCCCCCCGAGCTGTTCGACCGGATCCTCGCGACCCGGCTCGGCGCGCACGCGGTCGACCTGGCCCGCGCGGGACGGTTCGGCGAGGTCGCGGTGCTCCGCGGCCCGGTCGTGACCGGGATCCCGCTGGAGGAGGCGATCGGGGCCCCGAAGCTCGTGACCGCCGACTGGCTCGACCTCCTCCACACGTTCGACGGCTAGAGGGAGCGATGCCGGTCCGGGCGCTCTGGTTCCGCGGATCGGCGCTCCACGTCCTCGACCAGCGGGCGCTCCCGTCCCGAACGATCGTCCGACGCCTCACTCGCGTCGAGCAGGTCGCCGAGGCGATCCGGACCTTGACCGTACGCGGCGCCCCGGCCATCGGAGTCGCGGCGGCGTACGGAATGGTCCTCGCGAAGACCTCGGGTTCGCGGACGTCCCGCGCGGCCGCCCGGATCCTCCGGGCCACCCGTCCCACCGCGCACGACCTCTTCGTCGGGATCGAGGTCGGGCGTCGGGCGTGGGACGCCGGGGAGGACGTCCTCGCCGCGGCCGACGCCTACCGTGCCCGGATCGTCGAGGAGTGCCACCGCATCGGCACCTCGGGCGCCCCGCTCCTCGCGCGGGCCTCGCACGTCCTGACCCACTGCAATGCCGGAGCCCTCGCGACCGTGGAGTGGGGGACCGCGCTCGCCCCGATCCGGGTCGCGCGCGAGCGCGGCGCCCACCTCTTCGTCTGGGTCGACGAGACCCGACCCCTGCTCCAGGGCGCGCGCCTGACGGCGTGGGAGCTGGCCCGGGAGCGGATCCCCCACGCCGTGATCGCCGACAACGCCGCGGGCTACTACCTCGCGAACGGCGAGGTCGACGCCGTCCTCGTCGGCGCCGACCGGATCGCCCGCAACGGCGATTTCGCGAACAAGATCGGGACCTACGAGAAGGCGGTGGTCGCGCACGAGAACGGCGTTCCTTTCTACGTGGCCGCGCCGTGGAGCACGTTCGACGCCCGACGGGCGACCGGGGCGGCGATCCCGGTGGAGGAGCGCGATCCCGACGAGGTGCTGGAATGGGCCGGCCACCGGCTCGCGCCCCGGTCGAGCCGGGCGCAGAACCCGGCGTTCGACGTGACCCCGGCGAAGTTCGTCTCGGCGTTCGTCACTCCGGACGGAGTGCTCCGGCCTGGGGAGGTCGATCAGGCCCTCCGAACGCGCCCGAGGACCTCTCGGTAGGCCGCGCGGGTTCAGAGGACCGGGTGACCGAGGACGTGCTCGGTACTCCGGAGCGCGCCCCCCAGACTGCCGGTCACGTCGACCCCGACGTGGTGGAGCGCGAGAACGAGTCCGAGGAGGACGATCACGAGCACGAACCAGGTCGTCATCAGCTTCATGGGGCACGCTCCGCAGGGAGAGTACCCTTCCGTCGCCGCGCTACATAAATCGCCGCCTCGACTCGCAAGCAGGGTCGACGATCGCTCGGCCGGACGCGCGCCCGCCCGCGCGCGCGGGGATGCGAGAGCGAACGGGCCCGAGGGCCGACGCCGGGCCCGGGAACGTCGTAACCCTCTTAGCCACCCGCGAATAGGCCTGCGGGGTTGCCCTGGTAGTCTAGTGGTCTAGGATGTAGGTCTGTCGAGCCTGCGACTCGGGTTCGAAGGTCCCGGAGGTCCGGCCTCCGGACCGGAACTCCCGACCAGGGCGTCCCCCACTCTGTGAACCCTCGGAGCGGGCGGACCGCGAGCCCATATCCCTCCGGGCGGTGTACCGGCGGGATGGCGAACGACGCGCGGCGAAAGACCGTCGACCCGCCGGAATACCTCTCGCACGCCGTCGGGGACGCGCTCCGCGAGTTGACGGAGAAGCGCCTCTTCGATCTCGTCCGGAAAGGACCGGTCCCGCGGCACCTCGCGATCATCATGGACGGGAACCGCCGTTTCGCCCGCTCGATGGGGATGTCGATCCGTTCCGGGCACGAGAAGGGGCGCGACACGCTCGAGGAGCTGCTCGACTGGTGCCTCGAACTGAACATCCCGATCCTGACGGTCTACGCCCTCTCGACCGAGAACCTGAGCCGCCCGAGGGAGGAGATCGAGGCGCTGATGGACCTGTTCGATCGCGCGCTCCGCCAGATCGCGGTGGACGAGCGCGTGCACCGGCACGGGATCCGGGTCCGGGTGCTCGGGAACCGCGAGATGCTGCCGCCGCGCGTCCAAGAGGCGATCGGCATCGCGGAGGGTGCGACCGCTTCGTACTCGAAGTACCGGTACAACGTCGCCCTCGGGTACGGAGGACGGGACGAGATCGTCGCCGCGATCCGCGCCCTCGCCCACGAGGTGCGCGAAGGCCGGCTCGAGCCCGACGCGATCGACTCCGCCGCGGTGAGCCGCCATCTGTACACGGCCGACCTGCCCGATCCCGATCTCGTCTTCCGAACGAGCGGGGAGGAGCGCATTTCGAACTTCCTGCTCTGGCAGTCCGCGTACAGCGAGCTCTACTTCTCGGACGTGCTCTGGCCGGGGCTCACCCGGCTCGACTTCCTTCGGGCGATCCGGTCGTACCAGATCCGTCAGCGTCGCTACGGCGAATAGGTCGGTCGGTGATGCCGGGCGCGTGGGCGGGACGGCCCCGCTCGGACCGCGGCGCGACCTCGCCGCGGAGAGCCGAGGACGCGACCGACCCCGCGGGAGAGCGGACCACTTTCCTCCGCATCTCCCTCCCGAAGGGGAACTGATTCCTGTACACCACACAGGGCCCCGCATGCGTTTTCTTTAAATAGAACCGCTTTTCTACCCGAACCGACAGCCGAGTGGAACCTCGGAGGAACTTGCGATGTTGACGGGACAGACGCCGATTCTGGTGCTGAAGGAAGGGACGAAGCGAGAGAAGGGCCGCGGAGCGCTCACGAACAATATCCAGGCCGCGAAGGCGATCGCCGACGCGGTCCGGTCGACGCTCGGGCCGCGTGGACTGGACAAGATGCTGGTCGATTCGATGGGCGACGTGGTCGTCACGAACGACGGCGTCACGATCCTCAAGGAGATGGACGTCGAGCACCCGGCCGCGAAGATGATGGTCGAGGTCGCGAAGACCCAAGATCAGGAAGCCGGGGACGGGACCACGACCGCGGTCATCCTGGCGGGCGAGCTCCTGAAGCGCGCCGAGGGCCTGATCGAGCAGAACATCCACCCGACGATCATCTCTCAGGGGTACCGTCTCGCCTCCGCGAAGGCGCTCGAGCTCCTCCAGGGCGTGAGCCAGCCGGTGACCCTCACCGACCACGACACCCTGGCCCGGATCGCCGTCACTTCGATGGCCTCGAAGTCGGTCTCCTTCAATCGCGAGATGCTCGGCGAGATCGCCGTGAAGGCGGTCACCGCGGTCGCCGAGAACAAGGGCGACGCGTACTCGGTCGACCTCGACAACGTCCAGCTGATCAAGAAGCAGGGCGGGTCGATGTCGGACACCCAGCTCATCGAGGGGGTCATCGTCGACAAGGAGAAGGTGCACTCCGGGATGCCCGCGCGGGTCGAGAACCCGAAGATCGCGCTCCTCGATGCGGCGCTCGAAATCAAGAAGACCGAGATCGACGCCAAGATCGAGATCAACGACCCGACGCAGCTGAACGCCTTCCTCCAGGAGGAGGAGAACATGCTGCGTAAGATGGTCGACCAGGTGAAGAAGTCCGGCGCGAACGTCGTACTCTGCCAGAAGGGGATCGACGACCTCGCCCAGCACTTCCTCGCGAAGGACGGCATCTACGCGGTCCGGCGCGTCAAGAAGTCGGACATGGAAAAGCTCGCGAAGGCGACCGGCGCGAACATCGTCTCGAAGGTCAGCGAGCTCACCCCCGAGGACGTCGGCACTGCCGGCCTCGTGGAGGAGCGGAAGATC
>JASHYU010000039.1 GCA_030042855.1 Thermoplasmata archaeon | reverse complement strand
GACGCGCCCGTTCGGCAACGCCGCGGTCGCTTGGGCGCGCACGTCGAACCGCTGGGAGGCGTTGTCCCACCCGTCGGTGACGAGGACCAAGTTCCCGCGCACGCCGTCCGTCCCCATCCGCAGAAGGTCCGCGCCGACGGCGAGCGCGTCCCAGATCGCCGAGCGCCCGCTCGGCACGAGCATGCTGATCAGGTTCTCGATGTACGGCAGGTTCTCCTTGTGGATCTCGCCGAGCGGGACCGGCACGCGGACCGTCTCGGTGAACGTCACGAGCCCGAAGAGGTTCCCCGAGGTCGACGCGTCCTGCAGGATGCGGAAGACCGCGGTGCGCGCGACCTCGATCTTCTGGCGCTCGGGGGCATCGGGCGCCGCGTCGGGGAGCGGGGCGAGCATGCTCTTCGAGAGATCGAGCACGAGGACGCTCCGCTCGCGGCCGGGGGCCGGCGCGGGGACCGAGGAATCTCGCAACATGCCACGCGCCCCGCTGTCGGCCTAATCCGTCTCCGAGCCGGCCTCGTTCCTTCGCCGGGCGGCTCCGCCGTGTCGCACGTGAATATTCACCTCGGATAGGGTATTTGTGGCTTCCGCCGGAGCGCGCTCGCCCCGCCGGCGGAACGACGCGGCCGGACCGCGCCCGGAGCCCCGGGATTTCCGAGCCGCCGTGGTCACGTCCGACGCGGACCGTCGCGGCGCGCGGGGCCGATGCCCTCGCGGCTCCGGTGGGCCCCCGGCCGCCATCCGCCGAGCACAAGGTTATAAACAGCACCCGAGTCCGCGCGCCCGCATGGGCAGCATCCGCCAAACCTACATCAAGCGGGTCGCGATCGAGTTGATCCGCCACTACCCGAACGAGTTCGGGGCGGACTTCGCCCACAACAAGCAGAAGGTCCTCGAGCTCACCGACCTCGGCGTGACGGTCGACGGGAAGCTGCACGTCGTCCACAAGAAGCTCGCGAACCGCATCGCCGGCTACGCGACGCGCTACATGCGACGTAAGCGCGGAACCTAGTCGCGGCCGGGCCGGACCGTCCGCGCCGTCGGCGGATCAGGCGAAGACCCCGAAGCCGTCCTGGAGGTGCACGATCTCGACCGGCGTCGTGGGCCGGCCCACGACGAAGCCGCGCGAGTTCGCGACCAGGCACGCGCCGACGATCGGCACGCCGAAGTTCGCCGTCGATCGGTGCACCGGGACCCCGAGCCGCCGCTCGACGACCGCGACCTCGCGCTCGGTCGCCTTGGGATGCACGACCACGCCCCGGTTCGTCGCGACGCCCGCCATGCCGACCGTCCCGAGCCCGGCGATCGTGCCCCGTTCCGCCGGCACCCCGAGCGCGCGGGAGATCTGCCCGACCGCTTCCCCCGAGAACTCCGGGTGCACGAGGGCGCCGATGTCGTTCGCGAGAACGTTGTTCCCCATCGCGTTCTGGCGATGGCGGACGATCGTCACCGGGGCGATCGACTCGAGTGCCCCCCGCTCGTCGACGTCGAGCTCGTCCCCGACGACGATCCCTCGGGAATTCGCCGCCACCATCGCGCCGACGACCTCGCAGTCGAAGACGTTCGTGCGCACGACGCGCACGCCGAGGAGCCGCTCGACGTCGCGCTCGAGCGGGCCGGGCAGCGTCGGGGGGCCGAGCGCGATCGACTCGCCCACCCGAAGGTACACGCCGAGGTAGGGGCTGCCGCCGAAGAGCCCCCGACCGACCGGCACGCGAGGCGTCTCCCTCGGGCGGGCTACTCGGCGTCGAGGAGGTCGACCTCGATGAGGCCGTCCTCGAAGCGGATCGCCTTCACGCGCACCTGTCGCGGGATGTGCTGGATCCCGCGCTCCCAGATGCGCTCGTTGAGCCGCGGGTCGATCCAGACGTCCTCGGGTTTCCCTTTCATGTGCCGCCCGATGAACCGACGGACGGTCTCGAGGGCATGGCCCGCCCGACGCCGGCGCGAGGGCTGGTGCTGGCTCGGCCGGAGCGGGATCACGTACTCGCGCTCGAGCTCCTCGCCGCGCCGCGCCGGGGTCTTGGGGGGCATCGACTCCACCGTCCTCTACTTGTGCAGGTGTCCGCGCTTCCACGAGTGGCGCTTCGGGTGACGGGTCACGCGGCGGCTCGTGCGCTGCATCACCCACGCCGGGACCCGCCGGTTCCCCTTCACGATCCGGAACAACCGGGTCTTGCGGGCGAGACTCTTGCGTCGATTCGCCATCGTCCCCCCTTCACCGCCGGGTGATCGAGATCTCGCGTCGTTCGGGCGCGATCCGCTCGAGGAGCGAGCGCAGGGTGGCGTCGTCGATCTGGCGCTGGATCCGGCCGCTCGCGGCGAGCGCGATCAGCTGCTGCTCCACGGCCGAGGCGACCTCGGGTTTGGCGAGCCGGATCCGGCCGAGTCGCTCCCGCGCCTCCGCCGTGAGGATCCGCCGGAGGACCTCGGCCCGCTCGGACTCGCGTCGGGCCATCTCGGCTTCCTGGGCGGCGTACGCCTGGGCGTTCGCCGCTTCGGTCTGCTGCATCTCCTGGAGCTGGCGCATCCGCTTGCGCCGGAGCTCCGCGAGCTCGGGATCCTCACCGTACGCCATCCGACCTGCTCCCGCGCCGTCCCGTCGTGGTACTCCGTTGGAACGCTAAAGGTACTTGGCGAGCTCGGGTCGATCCGCCGCGAGCTTCTTCAGGGCCTCGCGCGACACCGAGGCGAGAAGCTTCTCGCCGGCCGGGCTGAGCCGGCGTCCTTGGGTCTTGTACGGCTGGACGAGCCCCGCGGTCTCGAGCTGGTGGACGATCTCCCGCAGGATCGACCGTGAGCCGGTTCGGGCGTGGTAGGGGGCGCTCCCCCGATCGCGCTTGCCTCCGTACTCGGCGCTCAGACGGGTGATCCCGACGTGCCCCTTGAGGTAGATCTTCCGGAGTACCGACGCGCTGCGCAGGTACCACCAGTCGATCTGGTCGGCGCGCGCTGCTTGTGGACCCCGGTCTTGACGAACGTCGCCCACGGGGGTGGCGTCACTGCCGACCGGTTCCGCAGCTCGGTCGCGAGCTGGGGCAGCAGGACCGCCGGTGGCACGTCGTGGGGATGGCTCATGGAGCGGCGCGCCCACTCGGCCGGGGTATTTAAACTCCGACCTCGCGCGCCGGCGGGAACCCGGGCCCCCGGGGCCGCGGCCGACCCGGGCCCGCGTCGCGTTCTGGTTCCTCACCACCGACTTAACTACAGACCGCTCTATGAATGGGGCACGGGAGACCCCGCCTCCATCTCCATGACGATTGCCGCGATTCTCCTGACGGCCGGCGAGTCGAGCCGGATGGACGGGTACCCGAAGGCGCTCCTGACGGCCGGGCGACGCTCGGCCGTGCGCCGGCTCGCCGAGATCTCGCTC
>JASHYU010000038.1 GCA_030042855.1 Thermoplasmata archaeon | reverse complement strand
CGCGGCCTTGTCCTTCCACCGATAGACGAAGTCGTGCATCCCCATCGACTCCTCGAAACCGAGCGTCCGCATCGTCTCGAGCACCTTCAGCGGGTTGGCCCCCTCCGAGTGGAAGGTCATCCGGACATAGGTGCGCATGAGCCCCCACCGGTGGTCCGGTGCGAAGAGTTTAGGCGACCCTGCATTTATATATGCTTCTCCGCGGGCTGGGGCCGGCATGCCCGAACCGGCTCCCGAAGGGCCCGTCGTCGTGACCGGCGGCGCCGGTGCGATCGGCTCCGTCCTCGTGCGCGCGCTGCTCGATCGCGGAGCGGTCGTGCGCGTCATCGACAACCTGTCGAGCGGGCGTCGCGCCCATCTTCCGAGCGCTCCCGCCGACCGGCTTTCCCTCGTCGTCGCCGACCTGAACGACCCGGCCGCCTACGCCTCGCAGTTCGAGGGCGCTCGGGAGGTCTGGCACCTCGCGGCGAACGGGGACATCCGGCGCGGCACGGCCGACAGCCGCGTCGACCTCGAGCAAGGGACGCTCGCGACCTTCCGGGTCCTCGAGGCGACGCGCCAGCACGACGTCCGGCGGATTTTCTTCTCGTCCTCGAGCGTCGTCTACGGCTGGCCGAAGGTGTTCCCGACCTCCGAAGAGTACGGGCCGCTCGAACCGGAGTCGATGTATGCGGCCGCGAAGCTCGCCGCGGAAGGTCTCTGCTCGTCGTACGCCCATCTCTACGGGCTCCGGGCGTACGTCTTCCGGTTCGCGAACATCATCGGACCCCGGATGAACCACGGGGTGCTCTACGACTTCTTCGAGAAGCTGAAGCGCGACCCCGCGCGCCTCGAGGTCCTGGGGGACGGACGGCAGTCGAAGAGCTATCTGCGGACGGAGGACTGCGTCGACGCGATGTTCCTCGTCGGCGACCGCGCCTCGGCCCCCGTGAACCTCTACAACCTGGGGGCGCGCGACCGGACCTCCGTGCGCGAGATCGCCGAAAAGGTCGTGGCCGCCCACGGGGGCCGGGCCCGGATCGAGTTCACCGGGGGGGCTCGGGGGTGGGGCGGGGACGTGCCCGAGCAGCTCCTCGCGATCGACCGGGTCACGCGGCTCGGCTGGACCCCGCGGTACTCGAGCGCCGAGGCGATCGACCGGACGATCGCGGAGCTCGCGGCGGAACGCGGGATCGGCCGCTAGCTGGTCGCGGGGGCGCCGGGATCGCCGAGCGCCGCCCGGTAGACCTCGAGATGCCGCGCCGCGATCGCGGTCCAGCTGTACCGGGTGAGGGCCTCCGCCCGCGCGGCCTCGCCCATCCGGTGCCGCAGCTCGTCGCTCGCGAGGAGCTCGATCGCCCGTTCGCGCATCGCGTGCGCGAACGGCTCGGGGTCCTCGTCGCGCACTCGCCAGCCGCTCACGCCCGGCGCTACGACCCCCTCGACACCCGTGCCGCCGAGGACCGGCAGGCCCGCGGCGAGCGCCTCGAGCACCGTCGCCGAGAGGATCTCCACGACGCTGGGATGGAGGAGGAAGTCGCTCTCGGCGAAGAGGTTCCGGAGCTCTTCCTCCGGGACCTCGCCGAGGAGATGGACGTGCGGGCCTTCCCGGCGGACGCTCTCGGCGTACTCCTCCGAGACGATGGGACCGGCGATCGCGAGCTCGGCGCCGGTCCCGCGGAGCGCCCGGCCGGCGAGGTGCCAGCGTTTGAACGGCGCCACGACGCCGACCCCGAGCGCCCGGCGCCCCGTGCGACGGCTCCAGGCCGGCCGGTAGGCCTCGGCATCCACGCCGAACGGGATCACCTCGATCGGCGGAAGGGGTTCGGGGACCACGGCCCGCATCGTGCGGGCGAGCGGTTCGGTCAGGGCGATCGTGGTCCGGGACCGATGCACCGCGCGACGTTCGAGCCAGTAGCCCCAGCGGTGCGTGAGTCCCGCCCGATAGTACCAGTGGCGCGAGTGGGAGGTGTAGACGAACGGCTGGCGCGCGAGAGCGAGGCGGTTCGCGACCACCGGCGTATGGGCGTGCAAGAGGTCGAAGGTCTCCCGACGGAGCCGTCGCGGCAGCGAGAGAGCGAACGGGATCTCGTCGCGCGTCCGGCCGCGTCGGACCTCGTTCACGATCCCGACGTCGACCCCGGCCGCCGACAGGGCCGTCGCCAGGTCCGCGACGATGCGCTCGACCGCGCCGTACCCGGTCGGAGGGATCGGATGGACCCCTCCCCCGAGGAGGAGGACCCGCATACGAGGTCTACCCCCCTGCCGATAAAAGTTTTTGACGGCCGGGCGACCGTAGCTCGGGTCGGGGCGGAGGGGACGAGGTGACCGGGGAATCCATCTGCGTCGAGATCGCCGTGCTCGACGATCCGCGCCTCCTGAACGCCCTCGCGTCCCTCGACCGGCAGGCGCGGAAGCCGGACCGCGTGATGATCGCCGGCTCCCCCACGAGCCCATCCGAGCTCTTCGCCGAGGCCGAGCGCCGGTTCCCCGGCCTGCCGATCCGCGTCGTCCGCCTTCCCGGCCGGGCGGTCGACGCTCGGGAAGGCTCGCTCTCCGTCATCGAGGAGGATCTCACCGTGTACCTCGACTCGGACGAGGTCGCCCCGCCCGAGTGGCTCGGCCGGCTCGTCGAGCCCCTCGAGGCGGGTCGGGCGGACTTTACCGGCGGACCCACGCGCCCGAGCCGGGCGCCCCAAGGACCGATAGAACGCTACGTCGACCTCCTGGAACGTTCGATCTACGAAGACCTCGTGGGTCACAGCGTCAGCTACCTGCCGCTCCAGAACACCGGCTGGCGCACGTCGTTGCTCCGCGCGCTCCGTTTCGACCCGGCGATCCCCGGGGCGGAGGACTACGACCTCGAGATCCGCGCGGTCCACGCCGGTCATCGGGGCGAGTACGTGCCGGACGCCTGGGTCTACCACGACAAGAGCGACGAGACCGATCTCCTCCGCTGGATGAGCCGACGCTACCGCCTCTACCACGTGCCCATGGCGATGGCGCTGCTCAAGAACGGCGAGCTCGCCGGGCGGCTCAAGGAACGGCGGCGACCGGTCCACCACCCGCTCCGGTATCTGGACGCCGCGATGAAGCCGCCGGCCCTGCTCGACGCGGCGCTCCGGGAGCGCCGGCGCGCCCGGGCCGCGCGGACCGGCCGGTCCGCGACTCGGTGATGGGTCGGACGCGCGCGCGGCACGTTCCGTCCTCGTGGTCAGGGCGAACGGATTCGTGGGCTCCCGCGCCACGCCGGGCCCCCGACAAACGTTATCCCGCGTTCCGGTTCGGCGGGGCCATGACGCCCGAGGCCCCCGCGACCGCGCCGCCCTCCGGCGCGACCCAGGCCGGCGACCTGGTGCGGCTCGACTACGATCTCTGGTCGGAGATCGGGGGCAAGACCGAACTCCTGGACACGACCCACGAGGAGGTGGCCCAGAACGCCAACGTGCCCCCGGTGGAGGGGCGGACGTGGGGCGCGCGGCCCCACCAGATCGGCGGGGACTACTTCCCGACGGGCATCGAGAACTCGCTCGTGGGCGTCCCGGTCGGCGAGACGGTCACGCGCGAGTTCGCTCCCGCCGATGCGTTCGGCGAGCGGGATCCGAAGCTGATCGAGCTGTTCTCGATGCACGAAATCGAGCGCCTGCCCGAGATGCGTCGGGAGAACGCCCACCTTGATATCGGCACCGTCCTCACGATCGAAGGACGGCGCGGGCGGGTCGTCTCGATGACCGCGGCCCGCGTCCGAGTGGACTTCAACCCGCCGTTCGCCGGGCGCCGCGTGAAGGGCACGTTCACGGTCACGGAGAAGATCTCGGGCGCGGTCGACCAGGCCCGGGCGATCATCGAACTGCAGTACGGTCGGTCCGTCGAGTTCCATATCGAGCACCGCGAGAAGACGCTCACGCTGAAGCTCCCGGAGCGCTCGAAGTTCGACATCGGGTGGATGGCGGCGAAGCCGCGCGTCATCGACCGCCTCCGCACGTACCTCCATCCCGAGACGATCCGGGTCCTCGAGGAGTACGCCACGCCGGCGACGGAGAAGAAGGCCGACACCCCGCCCGCGAAACCGGCGGACGAGGCGACCCCCGGCGCCGCGTCGGCCGAGCCGGCGCCCGCTCCGGATCACCCTCCGGCGTCGACGGAGTCGCCGCCGGCCAAACCCCCCCGCCGTGCCCCGGCGAAATCGGCGCCCAAGAGCGAGTGATCCCACCGACCGGCGCGGCGGTGACCCCCTCCGGTCCCTACGACGGATACTTCAACCCGGGCGCGTCCGAACCAGCATGGACGCGGCCGACCAGTCTCCCCCCGTACCGCTCCGCTTTCTGATCGCGGTCTTTGCGGTCGCGATCGCGGTCGGCGGGATCGTCGCCTACCTGGGATTCACGGGCGCCCTCGGCGGCCCGATCCCCTAGGACCTCCGCTGGCCGGGTGCGAACCTCGGGCGGATAAACGGCCCACCGCTCCCTCATACGTGGCGGATGTGAGCGTCGTCAGCCACGGCGACCATCGCGGCTCGAACACGGGCTGGCTGGTCGGGGGCCTCTTGATCCTGGCGGTCTTCGTCGCCGGCGGGATCTTCTGGTTCATGTACCACCCGTAGTCCCGCTGGGCGCCCCGGCGTCGGGCCAGCGGTAGAGGTAGACCTGGGCCGCCACGTCATGCTGGGTGGGCGACCAGCCGGGGACCGGGTGGTAGTAGCTCACGACCCGGGCGCCGGTCCGGAGCTCCGCCTCGAACTTGGGCCGCAGTCGGGCCATCGCTCCGGGCCAGAGGAAGGCGGTGACGACGGTCGCCCCGTGGAAGTCGAGGTCGAACAGGTTGCCCCACCGGATCGTGATCCGGTCCGCCGCCGGACCGAAGCGGCGCCGCACGCGGAGGATGAGCACGCGGATCGGCTCGACCTCCGCGCCGAGGACGCGCGCGCGGTAGGTGCGGGCGGCGCGGAAGACGATCGCCCCGGTTCCGGCGCCGAGGTCGAAGACCGTGTCCCGCGGCCCGACCTCGGCGAGGCGCAGCATCAGCTCGACGGTCGAGCGCGGCGTCGGCTGGTAACCGGCTCCATAGACGAACGACGCGAAGACGAAGTAGCTCACGACCAGGGCGCTCCCGATGAGCGCGAGGGCGATCCACATCTCGAGGGTGGCCATCGAACCTACCGAGCGCGGCGGACCGCGGCGCGGAGCCGGTCGGCGGCGGTCCGGGGGTCGATCTCCCGGGCGACCACGCGGTCGAGCAACCGGCGGAGATCCGGGTCCTGCTCGAGCTCCTCGGTGAGCTCGCGCCCGAGCCGATCCCGCACCAGCCCGACGATCTCCGCCGTCAGGCGGCGCCGCTCCCCGGCGCGTCGGGTCCCCGAGGCGTCGAGGAACGCTTCGTGGGCCTCGAT
>JASHYU010000037.1 GCA_030042855.1 Thermoplasmata archaeon | reverse complement strand
TGAGATGCGCGGTGAGGATCGGGTTGTCGGTGAACCCGCAGGCCTCGAGCCCGGGCGCGGCGAGGAGCGCGTGCTCGCCGTCAGCGAGGACCTCCGTCGCGAGGAGGTTCTCCCGCGGGACGTACTCCACCCCCTCGGGGACCCGCTGGAGCGGCGCGGTGACGAACGTGACCTGCACCCCGCGCTTCACCGCGTGCTGGATCTTCTTCCCGAGATCGTCGCGCAGTTCGGCGACCTGACGCGTCGTGAGGATGAAGGTCCGCGTCGACTGGTCGAGGAGCTCGCCGATCTTCGCGACGACCTTGTCGCGGCCCGAGAGGAGGTAGACGAGCTGGGGCTCCCCGTGCTCGGCGACGACCCGGTGGAGCTGGGCGAGCTGCTCGAAGACCTCCTGGATGGCGCCCTTGAGCGTCTCCGCGACGTCGAGCGGCGGGGTCGGGCGGAACAGGATCGGCTTCCCGCCCGTCGGCTTCGCGTAGCCCTTCTCGGCGAGCGACTCGAGGACCTTGTAGGCGCTCGTGCGCGGGATCCCGGCGGCGGTCGCGAGCGTGGCCGCGTCGCCGACCCCGCGGGCGACCAGCGCGATGTACGCGCGCGCCTCGTACTGCGTGAGGCCGACCTTGCCGAGGACCTCGGACGCCCGGCGGAACTCCTCGCTCGACTGGTTCCCCAGGGCCACCGCGGTCTCCTCGATCGTCGCCATCCCGCTCGCGCTTACCCTCCGTGGACCGACGGGAGGGGGCCGGCCACCTCATAACGGCGCGGGTTCGCGCGCGTCGTTCGGGGTCCGAGGGAGCCCGCCGGCCGGGCCCGCTCGGGTCGGAGCCCACGGACCGGGCCGGCCCGCCCGCCCATCAAAGCATTAAGGGTAGCGCCGGCCGTGGGAGGTCGAGCCCCGAGCGCGGAGGTCCGACCGTGGTCGATCCGATCCAGTTGACCGTGGACATCGCGGGCAACACGTTCGGCCTCGCCCTGCCGGCGGCGCTCTGGGCGATCCTGTTCCTCCTGGCGTGGGAACGTCCCGCGTTCGCCGAGAGCGTCGGGTTCGGCCGGTGGGCGTTCTGGCTCCTCCTGCCCGGCGCCCTCCTCGCCTCGTTCGCCCTCCTCCCGATCGCCCCGGTCTCCTACGACTGGGTCGCGGTGAGCCTCGCCGGCGCCATCTTCCCGCTCGTCGTGGGCGCGCTCGGATTGGGCCGGGCCGCGCCGCCCCTCGGTCGATCGCTCGCCGTCTATCTCGGGGCGCTCACGGTCGAGGCGGCCGTCCTCCTCGTCCTGGTGCTGCCGGCGGCCGCCCCGCTCGCCGCCGCGTTCGCGATCGGCGGCCTCGGGACGGGTGGCGGAGAGGTGCTCGTCGTGCTGGTGGTGGCGATCGTCGTCGCGGTCGTCGCGGTCTCGGTCGTCAGCCGCGGGGCGGGGGACCCTCGGGCGGGCCCGGCCGCCGGCGCGCCGTGGGTCGTGGCCGTTGCCATCGCGCTCACCACGGGGGTCCTCCTCGGAACGTTCGCCGCGTCGGCGGCGATCCCGGGCGTCGGGATCGTCGAGAACTTCCCCGAATACCTCCTTCCCCCGATCGGGGCGGGCATCGCCGCGGTCGCGGTCGCGCCCCGGATCTTCCCCGGCCGCGAGGGCTACGCCCTCCCGGTCGCGTACTTCTCGACGACGTTCGGCGTGCTCCTCGGCGCGGATCTCTTGCGCCAGCCGCCGCTCTACGGGACCGGCCCGGCGGGGCTCTACACGATCGGGGGCGCCGGGGTCCTCGACCTCGTCTACCTCTCGGGGCTGCTCGCGCTCGTCACGGCCTACCTCCTCCACCGTGGGCTCGGACGGTCGCTCGCCCCGACGGACGTCGCGGCCCGCGTCGCCCGACCGGGCCCCTACGGGCTCCTCGTGCTGTCGTTCCGGGCCGGCACCCGCGGGGACCTCGCGGCCTCGCTCGAGGCGGCGGACGAGGCGAGCCGGGAGGCGGCCCGGCAGGCGCACCGCCTCCTCGGTCTCCCCGGGGCGCCCGACGACCGGCCGTGGCAGGGCCTCCCCGTCCCCGGCTGGGTCGTCGCCGACCAGGCGAACCTCGACGCGGTCGCCCGGTCCGGCACGACCGACGGGCGCGAGGGGTTCCGCGCGTGGCTCACCGCCCGCTGGCTCGTCAACCTCGGCCGGGAGCTCGGGCTGCGACGGTTCGCGACCGTCGACCGCCGGGCCGCGGCCTTCGGCGTCGACCTCGCCGTCGTGACGCTCCCCGCGGTGGCCGTCTGGAGCGCGATCGCCGTCTTGACCCCCGGGGACCTCATTACCCTCCTCACCAACGTCGGCTTCAACGCGGCGATCTACGGCTTCGTCGCGGTGGCGTTCCTGTTCCTCGTCCTCTCCGAGACCGTGACCGGCACGTCGCCGGGGAAGCGGGCGTTCGGGCTCGCGGTCCGGGACCGGGCGATGCAGCCTCCCTCGTTCCCGGCGGCGCTCCTCCGGAACGTCTCGATCCTCCCGATCCTCACGCTCCTCGGCATCGGCGGCGCGCTCGCCGTCTCGTTCGTCCTCAAGCCGAGCGGCCTCAGCTCGCTCACGATCGTCGGCGTCACGCTCCCCGCCGGGCTCCTCGCGACCGGCACGATCCTCGTCTTCGTGCTCGGCGGGATCGGGCTCCTCGGCGCGCTCGGCGCCCTGTCGATCGCGCTCACGTCCGAGCGCCAGCGGCTCGGCGACGTCTGGGCCGGGACGTGGGTCGTGCGGGCCGCGCCGGCCCCGGGTCCGATCAGCCGCCCCGGTCCGGTACCGGCGACGGCGCCCCCGGCTCCCCCGGGCCCGGTCCGGACCTCGTGAGACGGATCGCGATCGAGGAGACGTTCGCGTCCCGCCCCTCCCGGTTCACGAGCCGCTCGGTGTCGATCGAGATCGGCCCGACGGCCACTTGACCCTCCAGGAACCGACGGCGGACGACCTCTGCCACGTCCACCGCCTTGGCGATCGCATTCCCCCGCGCCTTCACGACAACGGGACCGATGCCCGCGTTGAGCTGGGTCACGACCTGGAAGACATACGTCATCGTCGGTTTCTGACCGATGAACACGGTCGCCCCGTCCGTACGGTCGCTGGCCATGGGAGGAGGGATACCAGCGCTCCGTACAAGTCCTTTTGCGGGAGAATGGACCTAGGACGGCCAGGGAGAGGGCGGGTGCTCGCAAAGGTTATCGCTCGGCCCCCGTACGCGCGGGGGACCGTGCAGGGGTGGCCCAGCTTGGTCAAAGGCGCCAGGTTGAGGTCCTGGTCTCGTAGGAGTTCGTGAGTTCAAATCTCACCCCCTGCATACGCCGTTCAAGGAACGATGACTGGGGAAGCGCCAAGCTGTCCAAATTGCGGGTCCCCTCTGGAACCCGACGCGGCGATCTGCCCGTCCTGCCACCTCCCGATTCCATCTCCTTCCGTGCCGTCCGAGCCCCGGGATCTGCCCGCCGAGCTGAGCACGCCCGTCGCGGATCCTCCCGCGAGCCCCTCGTCGCCCGGCGC